>CAOKKL010000009.1 GCA_948469065.1 uncultured Mycoplasmatota bacterium
AATCGTGGAAAGAAAGGACCGTAAAAAGTTTTGAACCCCTCTTATAATCGTGCCAATTGAATGTGAAATGACTTCGAAAAGTTGGAAAAAGAATGAATAACAAAAATATATTCTTAAACTTGGAAGGAGTCTTTTTTTAATGAAAAAAACAACAGAAGAAAAGCTTCAAATGTGCAAAGAACATGTAGAAGAAGGAAAAGCATTATCATATGTATGTGAATTACACAATACAAAAAATAAAGATAATTTAAAATAACTAGTTAACCTATATAAAAGCTATGGAGAGAAGTCCTATTAATACATTAGAAATTAAAACTTTAATAAAAAATGATTTAACAGATATTTTTAGTTTAGAAAGTTTTTTTAAAGGAATAAAAGCCTCTTACCATTATAAGAGTAATGGATAAAAATTATAATTAAAAAATGCTATTCTTGTGAATGAACTTGTTGGAGATTATCAAGAATATCTTGAAGATGACTCTTACATAATTTAACGGTTGTTATCAAGAAGAAAAGTGATATAATAAAAGTGTTAAAAGATTATTGTTTATAGTAATCTTTCGGCACATTTCATTATAAATATTAGAATATGAAAGATATTAAGGTAGAAATAAAAGTTTGGAAATCCCTTCTTACTACGTGCCATGTGAATGATATTTCAAATTTTTGGTGCTTTAATATATTAGGAGAATTTATGGATAAAATTACTTCTCTTACTAGAGAGATTGAATATTGGAAAAATCAAAGTGAAGAAGCAAAAAAACTAATTGAGAAAGCAAAACAACAATGTGATTTAAAATATGGAGAAATTGCTAAAGCTTATCAGGATTTTTATACTAGAAAAACGAACAAAGAGTTTTTACTATGCAATGATTTTCCAAGTTTAGATGCTTTGAAAATGTATTCATACAGAATATCAAATAATTTTCCTTTACATGAATATGGAATTTTAAATGTCAAAGAACTGGCTGAAATTATAAAACATCTTTATCAGTTTAAGACTGGAAAAGAATATCAAATATTTACAATAGGAACAGTAGAGTTAGAGGGTGAGCCAGTTTATGGTGGGCAAGTATTTTCATCGAAACCTCATTTATATCTTATGGTAGGGAATAATAAAGCTTTAGAACCATATGGGGAATATAATGGAAAATTTGTTAATTCCAATAAATTGTATTTAAATATTTTTTTGAATGCTAGGGGTCGAAATATTATTAATATAGAAGCAGATAGGGATTATCATAATTCAATAGGTATTGAATGTTTAACTGGTCACATATTTGATGAATCAGGTCTGTTAAATTATTATAATGAATGTTATCAACAATATACGACATTTAAAGTATCAGAGAATAAACAGATTTTTAGTGAATATCTTCAATCAAGTTTAAATTATTCTGGTGGATATAAAATGAAAGGTATAAAAGATGTTATGGGGTTTAATATTCATCCTTTTGATACCTATATTGCTAAAGTATTAATTAGTATTATAATTTATAAAAGAAATAATAATATTCAAGAATTGTCAAATGAAGATTATAATCATATTTTTGGTGTTTTGTTTGGAGAAAAAGTAGACATCGTTCGAGATTCAAAAATAGATATCCCAAAAAGATTGATTTATATTCCAAATGAAAAAAGTGGTCGTTAATAATTTAATATTATAGAAATGTATTGCAAATTATTAGTTTTGTTACATTTTAGGAGAAGAAGCATTATGAAAAAAGATGAATTAACTAAAATACCTTCAATTTTATATGTTTTTTTAGGAGAATTTTGTAATAAATATTTTGAAAGTGAAAGTGACTGTAAAAAATGTTATGAGGAAAGTCGTGATCCTTTTGCTTCTATTTGCATAATTGAATATTTGAGTAATTTTGCTGGAAAAAATGATGTAATTTTATATAGAGATTTTGCTGGAGAACACTATCTTGCCGCTTGTGATGACAGAAGTTATTATGATTATCAGGCCAATGAAAATAATCATGACATTTTTTGTTGGCAACAAGTAGACGGAACAATTGAATGGATGTATAAGGCGTTTAGAGATAAAGGAATTATTTTTAAAAATGATGTGTACGCACAAATAAAAGAAGAAGAGCAAAAATTGATAAAAGCAATTCAATCAAGCTTTTAAAAATTCTATTAATTGTTACAGAGTTAATTATATAAGGATTATAATTATAATTTGAAAAATATAAATGGTATTAAGGTTATATTTTTGGATAATTTAAAGAAAATGAAAATGCGTATAGTGGTCTAATTGTTATGATAAAAAGAAATAGATGACAACTAATGAAGATGATATTTTTAAAAGTTATAAATTTAATTATTGGTAAAGGTTGTCAATGAAGAAAACAAAATTATTATTCTTTAGATGTAAAAAAATTTTTGAAAAACTTACGAATTTAAAATATAAGTTTGGAAAGTTTTTTATTCTAAATATTATATGTTCATAAATGACTTCAAAATTCTTTTCAATATTTTTACTTTTATTCAGAAAATTTAAGATATTGATAATCTGAAATTTTTAATTTAACATTCGTTAAAATCCTCCTTCTATACATAATTTATCAATTTCTTTCCAGTTTTTTCCTTTCATAAAGTTGGCACAAAATTCTGGATCATTATTTTTTAATAATAAGTAGAAGATGCCTAATCTTTTTATTCTTTTTCCTAACCGAGTTCCTTTTTTATTTTCTTCAGCAATCATTGCCATATATAAGATGGAAAATAGTCGAAAGATTTGATTATTATATTCGTTATATGTATTGGATATACTATTAATTTTCTTTACTACATTTAAATCAAATACATTAGTAGTTAAATCATAGATTATAACAAAATCTTTATATATTTTTTCTTTAGTAAATATTATAGAAAATTGTTTTAGTTCTTTAAAATATTCAATGTCTTTTGGCGCTTTTTTTCGATCATTTTCTTCTACTTCATAGACACACCATTTATCAAATTTTCCTTTATCATAGTAAATATATTTTCCATTTAATAAATCTATTTTATTCATTGTTTAATCTCCTAATAGTTAAATTTAAATATTCTTTTTCCATATCTATCTCAATGAATTTTCGATGAAGTTTAATGCTACAATTTCAGTAGTTTTAATTCCATTAAAAGGATTTAAAATAAGATTATTTTCTTTTGTTTTTGAAAGAGAAAATACCCAAACTTCTTTTTCCTGTTTGTTTTCTTTTAATTGTTTCATTAATTCATAATGAAATTTATGTTTTCATCTATTCCTATTTTTTTGTCCCAATCCCCTTTATTTACTGAAGACATTTTTCCATGACTGCGAGTAATTCCATTTCTCGATAAAAAATAAGGTGAGTCTGCAAAAATCTTTTCAACACTTTTAGGTTCTATTTTTTTAAATGTAAAAAGTTTTTTTTAATATTGATTAAAAATTATTTGTTTCGTAATAATTCTTTTTTTATTAAAATTACCTAATTGTTATTATAATTTGTAATTATTACTTCTTCAACAATTCCTCTGTCTTTTGCTTTTGCTCCTATATTTCTTTGGGTTTCAACGTAATGAAAATAATAATTTTGATACAGTTCGCGTATTAGTATTGTGTTATAGTTAGAAAGCATAACATAACAACCTCTTTGGTCTAAATCACAAAATACTTTAAATAATCTTTTTTGCTCTTTTTTATCAAAACCATTATCTGTATAATTATTAAAAGTTGTTGTATCTGAATCATAAGGCGGATCAAAATATATAAAATCTCCTTTTTTTGCATCTTTAACGGCTTCTTCATAATCTGTTGATAAAATTTTTATATCATTTAAATTTAAAAAAGAATAAATGATTCCTAAATTAATACCATCATAAGTATTTATTTTATTTTTTTTTCCTGAAGGAACATTAAATTGATTTTGACTGTTTACTCGATATAAACCATTAAAACATGCCTTATTTAGATAAATCGTTCTTGCTGCTCTTTTATAGTCGGCCAACCGTTTAAATTTATTTTTATTTTTATCAATATCTCTTATTTGATAGTAATATTCTTCTGAATGATTTTTTTCGTGTTTATTTAATTCAGAACTCATTAAAGTGAATTTGTTTTCATCTTTAATACATTGATAAACATTCATTAGCTCTCTATTATAATCATTAATTACCGCTTTTTTTGGAGAGAGTTCAAACAACATTGCTCCACCACCAATAAATGGTTCATAATAAGTGCTAAATTCATGTGGTGATAATTCAATTAATTTATTTACAATGGACCTTTTTCCTCCAGCCCATTTTACAAATGGTTTTCCTTTTAGCATAATACCACTTCCTTAGTTGTAAAGTTTTCTTCGTTTTAATTTATTATAACATGTATCAGATGATAGGTAAATTTGCTTTAACCATTTTATATTACTTCTAATTTTACTTAAAAATATTTTTTTAATAGATTTAAATTTATAAATGATTCAGAAGTATTAGATGAATATAAAAAAAACGCAAATGCGCTTTTTATTTTTGATAAGTAATTTTTTCTGATTTTACTACGGAAACAAAATTTGTATTATTGCTATTTTTTGATGTAAAACCATTATATTCATGACTTAGATTGATTAAAGCTTCAATTTTATCATTATAATTTTTTAAAGAATGAGTATAGTTGTTTAATTTTTTAATTCCTTGATTATTTAATAAACTTGTTCCTTCACTTAATGTATTTGCTCCATTACTTAATTCTTTTGTTCCAATACTTAATTTTCCAGTAGCATTATATATTGTTTGAATTCCAGTTTGTAAAACATTGATTCCTTGATTTAATTCATTCGCACCTTTTAAAGCTTTTTTTAATTGATTGATTCCATTTGTTAAGTCATTTAATTGTGGTGTGATTATTTTTAAATTATTTAATATTTCTTTGATTGCTTGATTGTTTAAATTTAATAAAGAAATCATTTGTTTATTTCCATCATATGTCTTTTTTATAAGTATTATTTGATTCATTTGATTTTTGTCAATTAATCCAGCGTTAAAAGCATTTTGTAAATCTATTAATAGGCTTTCTTCTTTTTTTGTAATATCTAAATTTTGATTGTTTAAAGTTTGCATAAAATTGGTATTTGTTTTGGTAAGAGTATTTATAGTATTTGTGTTTGCATTTTGTAAGTCTGTTAATTGTTGCAATTTTCCTGCAATATTAATATTAGAAATTATTTTTTCTATTTGATTTAGTTTTGGAACCGCTTGACTTAATCCATTTTCCATTTCTTTTGAAGCAATTTGAAGTTTTTTAATACCTTCTAATGCATTTTGGATTCCATTTTCTAATTCTTTTGTTCCATTGTTAAGTTTATTTGCACCCTTTGCAAGTTTATTTGCACCATCTTCTAATTGATTCATATTTTCTTGTAATTCTTGCATGTTCTGATATAATTCATCCATTTTATCAAATATTTTTAAATCATTTTCTTCTAATAATTTAGGTGTAGATACAATATAAATAGTATTAAGTGAAAAATTAGTGGTTTCATAACTTAATGTAATCTCATTTAAATTTTCTAATTCTTTTAATTTTAAACTATCGTATAATCCAGGAGCAGCAATTCCAATTAAGGTGTAACGATTTCCTGTACCAACTACTTTCCCATTATTAATTTTAATATTTTTATTTTCTTTACTATTTAAAGTGGTACCAACCATGGTGACAAATGGTGTGTATAATTCTGTAACATTTCTATTTATTAAAATGGAATTTTTCAATTGATTTTGAAACTGAATTTGAATTTGAATTTTTCCTGATTTTCCTAATATTTCTTCAACTTTTTTTTCTTCTCCATTAAAAAAGTATTTTATTTCTGTTTTAATTGGTAATTCTTTTTCAGTTTCACCTTGATAATAAATATCATTTCCTATTGATTTCCAAGATAGATTGTTTTCCTTTTTCGTAAATTCTTCTGGACCACCTATATTTAAAATATTTTTTAATTCTGTATCATCGTTTATGTCACCTTCTTCTAACCATGATAGGTGATTAGATACGGTTGTGTTATCTCTATTACCGTCACTTTTTAAAGTCGAGTAAATAGTTTCATTTTTTTCCATTGCATATGTAGTGATAGGACTAAATAATAGTCCTGCTATTATAATTAAATTAATTTTCTTTTGATATTGTTTCATTTTAAACTTCCTTTCATACCATATGTGGTTTTTAAAATTAATTTATCAAATATTAGTAAAAATGTTGGAAGCAATAACCCTACAACAAACATACTAATAATTGCTCCTCTAGATAATAGGTCACAAATAGAACCTATCATATCAATTTTAGAATAGATAGAAACACCAAAGGTTGCTGCAAAAAAGCACAAAGCTGAAACTAAAATGGATGGTAGTGTTTTACTTAAAGTGTTTTCCATTGCTTTTGTTTTTTCTTTTTCTTTTTTTCTTTCTTCTAAATAAGTCGTTGACATTAAAATGGCATAATCAATGGTAGCACCCAATTGAATGGTTCCGATTACTATAGAAGCTATAAATGGCAAGGTGGTGTTGGTATAATAAGCGATTGCCATATTACTAAATATTGCGAACTCAATTACAATGACTAAAATAAGTGGTAAACTAAATGATTTTAAAACAATTATCATCAGTATAAAAATAATACCAATAGATACATAGTTTACTACCGTAAAATCATGATTTGTAATTTCTACTAAATCTTTTGTTAAAGCTCCTTCACCAGCAACGATTCCATTTTTATCATATTTATTTACTATTGCAGTAGTTTTAGAAATTTGATGATTCAATTCATTACTTGCTACGGCATAGGTTGAGTTTACTAATAGCAATTGATAATTTTCATTTTGAAACATGTCAGTTAATTTTTTAGGTAAAATAGAGAGTGGAATTCCAGCCTTTTCCATTTCACTGGCACTTAATACAAATTCTACACCATCTAAATTTTTTATTTCTTCTATTAATTGATTTACTTTATCGGGTTTTATTTCATTATCAATAATTATAATTTCAGGTGATGCAAGATTAAATTTATCTGCTAAGTCAGAATTGGCAACGCGGCTTGGTAAATCGTTTGGCAGAGATTCATCTAATTTATAGTAGACTTCTACTTTGTTATTTCCAATTACAACAGGAATAATTAAAATTAAAAATACTACAATAATAGGAATATGAAAGCGTATGATACCTTGATGTATTTTTTGGAATTTTGGTAAAATTTCATTATGTTTTGTCTTTTCTAGTGTTTTATCAAATACCAATAGTAAAGCTGGAAAAAGGGTTAAAACACAAATTAATCCACATATGACACCTTTTGCCATGACTATTCCAATATCACTTCCGAGTGCTAAACTCATCCCGCATAATGCTAGAAATCCTGCGATAGTAGTTAAAGAAGAACCAATAATAGATTGAAATGTTTCTTGAATTGCTTTTTCCATTGCTACGGTTTTCTTTTTTTCAATTTTTTTTGCTTGCTCATACTTATGATATAAGAAAATAGAGAAATCCATAGTAACTCCAAGTTGCAAAACTGCTGTAATTGCTTGTGTAATATAAGAAATCTGACCAAGAAGTAAATTACTTCCCATATTATAAATAATGGAAAATCCAATATTTCCTAAAAGAAATAACGGAATTAAATATGAATCGGTAGCGAGAAGTAATACGAGTGCGCAGAATAGTACAGCGAGCAGTATATAAGCAAACATTTCGCTTTCACAAATCTCTTTCGTATCTACGACCATTGCTGACATCCCACTAACCTTAGTATCTTCGACAATATTTCTTAAATTAGAAATTGCTTGCATTGTTTTATCATCACTCATCCCATAGGAGAAAGTAACAACGATTACAGTTTCGTTTTCTTTATAAACTTTTTCTAAGACTTCATTTGGAAGATATTCTAATGGAATGGTTTTATCAGTAATATCAGCAATACTTAAAACCTGATTAACACCTTCCACTTGTTTTATTTTATCTTCTAGTCTTAATAAATCTTTTCCTTCTTTTAAATCTGTTAAAATGAAAGAAAAGCCTCCAATTCCAAATTTTTCGGTTAAAATATTTTGTCCTTCTACGGTTTTAATATCTTCTGGTAAGTAAGATAAAATATCATAATTTACTTTGGTATTAAAATAACCAAAAGCTGCTGGAATAAGGAGTAAAATTGCAATTATCACAATTAATTTACTGTGATTTGCAATCCATGTTGAAATTTTTTTCATAATTCACCTCTTTCGACATCATATTATATTCGTGTTATTTAAAATATCATTAACAAAAAAATGAAAGTGTATTTTATCCAACATTTTTGAATAAAATGTATATATAGATAATCAACTTAGAGTATGATATGTTTACATTTGTTTAAAAAAATGTATAATGTTTTTTGAGGTGAAAAAATGGATTTACGTATTATAAAAACTAAAAAATATTTATATGACGCATTACTACATTTAATGGGAAGCAAGCCTTTTGAAGAAATTAAGGTTTCCGAAGTTTGTGAAAAAGCTATGGTAAATCGTTCAACGTTTTATGCTCATTTTGAGGACAAATATTCTTTATTAAATGCTTTGATTTTGGATTTAAAAAGTGGCTTAGAAATTGAACTTTCTAAAAATAATAAAATTCATAATACAAAAGAATATTATTTAGAAATAATACATTTGTTGTTGGAACATATTTCTAAAAATCGAGATATTTATATGCCTCTTTTGATTAATAATAAAAATAGTATTGCTATGGATATGATATATAGTACTTTAATCGAAAATGTAACGAATAAAATGGAACAAGAAAAAAAAGAAGATAAATATGAAATACCTGTTGATTTTATTTCTCATTTTTATGTTGGAGCCATTTTTCAAATTGGAATGAATTGGTTGCAGTCTAAAAATTATTATAAAGAGAAAGAAATTTTGAAATATATTGATTTATTAATTCCAGATCATTTAATATAATGTCATCTTTTTGTAATTAATGTTATAATAACCTTAATTGAAACAAAGGTGAGTTTATGAATGAAAAAAAGGAATATTTTTATCGAAAAGAATTGAAATCTTTAAGAAAAGAGAAAGAGCGTCTTCAAGAGCAAGTTCATTTTTTAGAGAAAAATTTAAATGCTACTTTGGCTAGTAAAAGTTGGAAAGTTACCGAACCACTTCGCAAAGTGTCTAGCTTTTTTCAAAAGAAGAAAGATGAACCTGAAAAATCTGTTTTAGCTAATCATGCTTATGATTATCATACTTTAATTCCTTATGAAAGCGAATATCAAGAAAATATTGATTTCAGTGGATACAATCCTCTTGTAAAAACGATAGCTTTTTATCTACCTCAGTATCATACATTTCAAGAAAATGATGCTTGGTGGGGAAAAGGATTTACCGAATGGACAAATACTAAAAGTTCAACTCCTAGTTTTGATGGTCATTATATTCCTCGGGAACCTCATGATGATTTTGGTTACTATTGTTTAGAAGATATCGATACTATAAAAAAGCAGGTTAATCTTGCCAAGCAGCATAAAATTTATGGGTTTGCTTTTTATTATTATTGGTTTTCTGGTAAAAGATTGATGGAGAAACCCGTTGATTTATTTTTGAAACATTCCGAAATAGATTTTCCTTTTTTATTATGTTGGGCGAATGAAAATTGGACTAGAGCTTGGGATGGTCTTGATAAAGAAGTTTTAATTCAACAAGAATATAAGGAACAAGACCCAAATAATTTTATAAAAGATATTCAAAAGTATCTTTTGGATAAACGTTATATACGGGTTAATGGCAAACCAATTATAATGGTTTATAATCCATCGGCGATTCCAAATTTTGAAACGGTTTGTGAAAAATGGCGAGAAACAGCAAAAAAGTTGGGAATTGGAGAAATTTTAATTTGGAGTCGAACAGAAGTTGGAAAATTTGATGATCAAAATACTTCTTTTGTAGATGCAGAATTTGATTTTGCTCCACATGGTTTTTCATTACCAAATGATACTATTACGGGAATCAATAATGCTGCTAATGTTGTAAATTATTCTAAATTAATTCATCATTTATGGGAAACGTATGAGAAGCATTATCCTCTAAAGCCTTTTCATTATTCTGTTATGATGGGTTGGGATAATTCTGCTAGGAGAAAAAAGAATTTTAAAATATTTTATCATTATTCTTTACATGCTTTTTATTTATGGACAACTATGGTAATGAAAAAAATGTATGAAAATGATTTTCAAAATACTTTTTTGTTTGTAAATGCTTGGAATGAATGGTGCGAAGGAACTTATTTAGAGCCAGATAAAAAATTTGGTTATGCGAATATCAATACTTTATCAAAAGCAATTTGTGGTATTCCATTATCAGCTGATTTTAAAATTTTAAATCAAAAGAGCACAAATATAGATAATTTAGAAAAAATAGCAGTACAATGCCATATTTATTATGTTGATTTGCTTGAAGAAATTTTAGAACAATTAAAATATATTCCTTATTCTTATGATTTATTTTTATCTACTGATTCTAATGAAAAAAAACAAGAAATCGAAATGATTTTAAAAAAATATGAGATATCTTGTGTATCTATTTTGGTTCATAAAAATATTGGAAGAGACGTTTTACCTATGTTAATCCAAATGAAACCAGTGATAGAAAATTATACTTATTTTTTACATTTGCATACTAAAAAAAGTAAAACTTTAACTGGAGGAACTGAGTGGAGAAAATATTTGTATTATCATTTGTTAGGGTCTAAAGATAATCTTTTAGAAATATTGTCTCTTTTTCATGAAAATAAGCATTTGGGTCTTCTTTATCCAACTCCTCATCCATCTTCTTTTTACCAATTAGTAAATCCAAAAGGTAGCATAGGTGGTAATCAAAGAATGTTAGAGCAGTTATTTCAAACTTTAGATATACCTTTGGAAGATATAAAAATGGATATGACGTTTCCAACAGGAACTATGTTTTGGTCTCGAACAGAAGCCATTAAAGATTTATTTTTTAAATTTGATGAAAAACAGTTTTCAAGTGAAGATGGACAATTAGATGGAACTTATGCGCATGCCGTAGAACGTTGTTTTGATGCTTTAGCCAAAAAAAATGGTTTTGAGGTTATCGAAATTATAAATCAACATACTAACAATTAAAAAAAGATGTTTAAAACATTGAATTGTTTTTTCCATCTTTTTTTATTATTTTACTAATTTTCTAGAAATATCATTCGGATTATTTGTTGTTTCTTCCATCAAATCGGAATACAGAATTCTTGTTTTTTCATTCATTTGAACACCGTAACGGTTTCCGCCTTTCACAAAGATATTATTTGAAAAATCAACGGTATCCCAACTTCTAAATTCTAAATAAGAATGTTGAATTCCTTCATAATTATTATAAAACATATCATAAAATGCTTGTTTTGCTAAAGCTGCTTTTCCACTATTGCTATTTAAATATTTTAGATAAGCACCATTACTATAAACTTCAAATTGACCTTTTGCAATGAATTGATAATAAGGATTTTTTCCATATTTTTTAGCATACCTAATATTAGTTGTTCTATTAAAAAATACATTTGCTACAGCATATAAATCATTATAATGATAGCTTCCCTCAGCGGCACATCCTGCTACAACTTTGTCAAGCTGGGCTTTTGAATCAAAATATTTTGCTATTATGTAAATTTCTTTTTCTTGATTTACTTTATCAAAAAATCTACAAATCATGAAATGTTCTTCTGATAAATTTTTTTGTTTCAAAGATAAAAGATTAATGTAATCACTATATGTTATTTGATAAAGATTTAATACAAAATTAATTTTATCATTTAAGGTATAATTTTCAAGTAAATTCCAAATGCAATCTACTTGTTCTTCTTTTGTTAAAAAATTAGTATTTAAAATATAGGATGAAATTGCTTGTATTGAAATTGCATTATATTTTTCATTAAATTGATTTGAATAAATTGAATTATAATAAGATATATAATCTAAGAATTGTTCTTTGGTTAGATTTTCTAATTTTAAAATATTATCAAATATGTTTTTGAAAGATATGATGTCACTATTGATAATATGTTTAATAATTTGGTCTTGTGTTGCATTTTCAATTGTTAATAAAGCTTTAAATCTTTTTTCATAGCTTTCATTTGACATCGTCAAAACGTACCAGACTTTTTCTTCAACGGTTAAATATTTACTTTCAACGATGTAATTCATAATGTTAGTTGTATTTGTAATCGTTGAATTCATAATTTTATCCATTTTAATATCTATTGGTATACTAGATTTTGATAATATATAATCAAAAATATTTTGATAGCTTGTTTCATATGAACTCAAAATAATATCTATTTTTTCATCAAAAGTATAATCTTTTAATAAGAAAATTTGATTAAACTTTTTTTCATAAGATAAATCTGAATTTAATATATTTATCATTGTTTGTTTATCATCAAATTTAATATCTAAAGTTCTATCAGTAAAATTTTCTAAAAATACATTTAAATCTTCAATGGTTTCTGCAACGATATTTTTTTGATTTTCAATAACTTCAGTAATAATTGTATTTTCACTTTCAATGATTTCTACTCCAAAACTATTTAAAGTTATAATAAGAGCCATAGAACCCATAAATGTTTTGAAAAAATTTTTCTCTAAATTTTTTGAAGTTAATTCCGTAACAATTGGTTCTGCTGGAACATTAAAACATGGAGTTGTTTTTGAAATTGTTAAATCCTTAAATTCTGTATTAGTTATTTTTGCTTTAGGAATCATTTTCTCCTCATTAGAAATATTCCTAGTTGTTTGTTCTAAAAATAACCCTTCCATTGCATCTTGTATAAATTTTTTTATTTTTGGATCGAACTTTACCGTTTGCATAAAGTTTTCTACATCGTTTAAAAAGCCTTTTTGAACTAATTCTTCAATGGGACCAACTTTTTTTACAATTTCTCCAAAAAATTCATTCATCACTTTTTTATAATCTTGAATGTTATTTTGTTTGATTCTTTTTTTTAGAAGAAAATATCTCTGGGCTAATTTTTCCATGTCTTTTTTATAATTACTATGCAATAATGCGCTTGCTATAAAGATAGAGTTTGCAGCGATTAAAGCCATTTGCATTTGATACATTTTCCTCATTTTCTATTCCTCCCTTTTTTTGCACTTTTCCCATTTTAAAGGATATTAACACTAATTTCAACTAAAAAAATAATATTTTTGCAATTTTTGCAGTATTTTGATAGTAATTGACTTGATATATCTATAAAAAGGTTTTCATTAAGTAAATTTTTTTGTATAATTAATTATATGGAAAAATTTACCAATAATTAGAAACAAGGTGGTAGTATCATGCCGAAAGTTTATATTGAAAAAGATGTCTTTACTGCAGCAATGGAACGGTTTGAATACGTTTTTACTCACTTTGATAATTATTATTTTTCTGTAAGTGGTGGAAAAGATAGTAGCGTAATGTTACAATTAGCTGCTAAATTAGCTCGTAAACATCATAAAAAAATAAGTGTCATGTATGTAGATTTTGAAGCTCAATATCAAATGACGATAGATCATATAGAAACTTTAACGAAGGAAGTAGAAGATGTTTTAGATAAATGGTATTGGATTTGTTTACCAATGTCTTTAAGAAATGCGGTAAGTGTTATTCAACCAAAGTGGGTATGTTGGAATCAATCTGAAAAAGATATTTGGGTACGCGATATGCCAAATAATATGTGGGTTATTCATGAAAATAATATGCCAAAAGAATGGACTTGGTTTAAATTTGGAATGGAGTTTGAACAATTCATCTTATTTTTTGGAGACTGGTTTAATAAATTACATGGTGGTGTCTCTGCCTGTGGAATCGGAATTCGCTGTGATGAAAGTTTAAATCGTTTTCGAACAATTACTAATTATTCGAAAGAAAAATATCAAGAAATTCATTGGACTACTAGAGTGAAAATTCGAAATCATGATACGAATGTTTATAATTTTTATCCAATATATGATTGGAAAACAACAGATATATGGACAGCAATATCTAAATTTGATTTAAAATTTAATCAAATTTATGAACAGCTTTATAAAAATGGTGTTCCATTATCAGAACAACGTCTATGCCAACCTTATGGCGATGATCAAAGAAAAAGTTTAGATCAATTTCGTGCTTTAGAATATGAAACTTGGGAAAAAGTATTGAGAAGGGTTCATGGGGTTAATTTTGGAAATATTTATTGTCGTACCAGTGTACTTGGAATGATTAAAACAGTAAAGCCAGAAGGGATGTCGTGGCAAGAATATACTGTGTTTTTACTAGAAAGCCTAGGATTATATGTACCTGAATTAAGAGATCATTATTATCATAAAATAAAAGCCTTTTTTCACTGGTATGAAAATAAAAAAGGAATTGCGATTTCAAAAATCAAAGATGAAGAATTAAAATCTTTAGAAAATACGAAAAAAGTTGCAAGTTGGAGACGGATTGCAAGAGCTTTGGAACATAATGATTTTTGGATGAAACGTTTAAGCTTTAGTCAAAATCAGCATGATGTAAAAAAACTCTTTGAATTGCAAAAGAAATATCGACATTTAAAACTAATTGATGCAGAGATACATGATAAAGATTTACGAGAATTAGAAAACGTAATAAATAATTAGAAGGTGAAAGTATGTTTGAAGTAAGAGAATATATGGATACATGTAATAATGAAGAATTCTATTCTTATATGGGTCGTTTTTTTGCAGAACGAATTTTTCGAAAAGAATTACCATATTTAATTAATGATCCAGAAAAAATATGGTATTTGTTTTTTGACAAAACAGATTTAGCAGGATTTTGTGGAGTAGTTATGACACAGAACAGTACATCTTTTACAGATTTTTATCTTTTACCTTCTTATCGAAATCAAGAAAATAAAGAATATATTGCAAAATATATGTTAAATCTTTATCATTCTGAGCGAATTCGTATTTTAACAAATTCAGATGATGAAATGAAATTATGGGAAAAATTAGGTTTTTTAGAAAGTGGTCGTAAGGGAAGCTATACTACTTATTTATATGGGGAAAATATATGCGAGTAAAAATTGATTATCCTGTTTTAAATGTTAAATTAGTTCCATTAAAGAAAATTGAGGCGAATGATTATAATCCCAATAAAGTTGCACGTCCCGAATTACAATTACTAAAGCTTTCCATTTTGCAAGATGGTTATACTCAACCCATTGTATGTTACTATGATGAAAAGAAAGATAAATATATTATTGTTGATGGATTTCATCGTTATTATTGTGCTAGAAGATATTTTAATTTAAAAGAAATACCAATTGTAGTAATTGAAAAAGATCTTTCAAATCGTATGGCTTCTACGATTCGACATAACCGTGCTAGAGGAACTCATCAAATTAAAGATATGAGTAATATTGTATTAGAATTAGTTTCTTATGGATGGAGTGATGAGAAAATATGCTTTGAATTGGGTATGGATATGGATGAAGTGATTCGTTTAAAACAAATTACAGGATTAAAAGAAGCTTTTCAAAATCATGAATTTAGTAAATCTTGGAATGAATTTGAAACAAAGTATTATGCAGAAGAGAAGAAAAAAAATGAAGTCAAATAAAGGTATAAAAAATATATCTTTTTTTCATGTGTCATGTTAAAAAGGAATCATTTTTGTTTATAATAACCATTACTAATCTTTTTTTAGTATATAAAAAATTAAAAGAATAAAAAGAAATCAAATGATAAGAAGTAAATAAGCTTATTGGTGAGAGAGTAACCAATGTTAATTCTTTATCAGAAGATTTTTGCAATATAATCTTATTCTTATGATTTGAGATAAAAATTTAAATTTTCTAGTTCTTTAATTTAAAAAATCGTGATATACTTTTTTCAGAGAGGAGTTTATATGAAAGAAATAAAATCAAAGCAAATTAAGGAGATCGTTCAAAAGTCAAAACAAAATTTAATAATTTGGGGTGTTGTAGCTATTTGTGCTATCGTAATTTGTGCCTTAAGTTTTTATATGAAAGACTTTAGAAAATCTACAAGCTTACATGATGTAATTGCAGCAGGAGAAAAAACAGAAGATAAATTAGTACATGTTGAGGTTACAGAAAAGCCATATGGTTTTGCATATTATCCTGGAGATAATACTGGAAAGTTTTATTTTTTATGGGATGAACAATATATTTATGTAGCATTTTTAAGTGAAAGTGAATTTAATAAATTAAATGTTGATGATATTAAAGAAAATCATATTACGGTTAAAGGTGTTACAAAAACAATTCCTTCTGACATTAAAAAATTGGCTATCGAAGCATATAATGAAAATGTAGAAAAGGAATATAGAATTACTTCATCTACTTTTGCAGATTATTTTGGATTAGTATATCTTGATCAAACTGGTGCTGATTTCGTTTCTGTAATGCTTTTGGTTGTAGGAGCAATTACTTATTTTGTTGCATTTTGCATGTTCATTGCTAATTTAATAGGACGCTTTAAATTTAAAAAACATATAAAAAATATTAGTGATGAAGATTGGGAAATTTTAAACAAAGAGTTGGATGAAGAAGAAACATTCTATTATAAGAGTGCAAAACTTGCTTTAACTAAAAATTATGTTATTGATTTTTCAAAAGGCTTAAAAGCAATTAAGTATAAAGATATTTTATGGATGTATAAATATGAATATCGTTATAATGGTGTTAATACTCAATTAAGCATTATCATATTTACAAGTGATAAAAAACGTCATATGATTGCAAGTCTAGTAGGTTATACAAAGAAGAGTAAAGAAATCAATAAAGAAATCATGGAAGCAATTATGGATAAAAATAAAAAAATGCTTGTTGGTTATACAAAAGAGAATAGACAACAAATGAAAGAAGAATATCAAATTAAAGCTTAATTAAAAAATGAAGCCACACTATCACAGTGTGGTTTTTTGATTGAAAAATTGTATTCATTATTTAAAAATATTTTATTATAAAACACAAAAAACAAAATTAGTAATTCACTTTGATTATTCTTATATAAATATTAAATTACTAGTTTTGTCTGATAAATTTTATATTGAATTTTTAGTAAAGCTATAAAGAATTATTTTTAAGATATCTTCTAGTTTTAACATGAATTCATTTAATTCTTGTTCGGTTAAAGATTGATAAGGTTTGGCGTTTGTCGTATCAGGAATCTTTATTTCCTCTTTTATTTGCAATTGATTATTTAGATTCATACGTATGCTTAAATTTTTCTTTTTTAAAGTTAATACTAAATTTTCTTTTTTATCTTGTTCTATATTTTCATTTAGTTTAATATCAATATTTCCAGTGATATCTTCTTTCAAAATATGATATTCAATTTCTATATGCTCTTTAGTCCAATCTTCAAATTTTAAGGTTATTTCATTATTGATATTTAATGTTTTTTCGTGATAGTTTGAATAAGTTATTAAATTTTGATTATTTTCAATAATGGAATATTGAATTACATTTTGTTTTAATCCTTCCGTATAGATAGCTATTTCTATGTCATTTTTATAATTAAATTGATAGTCTTGAATCATTTTTTCTATATCTTCTTGATCTGTATTTTTAATTTCAGATAATATTTCAAGAAATTCGTCATCATTTAATATTTTTTCTTTCATTTTTTCTATTGTTTTCTCTTGATTTTCTTCGTCTAATAAATAACTTACTTTTGTTGTTTTAATTTTTTCATTTTGAATTAATAAATCCGTTTTTTCTCTAGCAATATATTTTTCATCAATTGTTTCTAGTAATATATTTTTAAATTTTTGTAACATAATTTTACTATTTTCAATATCCAATGTTTTCTTTTTTAAAATAGAGAAATTTTCGGTATTGTTATTATCTGTAATATCTAAAATGCCATCAAATAGTTTTTCACTGATTAAAAATTGTTTTTGTTCTAATTGAAATAATTTTAGGTTTAAAATGTTTTTTTCTTCTTCATTAATTCCCAATAGGAATGATAAATATTCTTTTGTTTTATCTACTTCTATTTCATAATTGAAATCAAATTGTTCTAAGTTAATGCTATTATTATTTTCTTCTAATTTTAAATTTATATTTCCGGTTAAGGCAAAGGGTTTGTCTATTTTTGATAAAGCATTTTGGTTGTTTAAAATGTTATTTAATGTTTCAAAGCTTTTTTCTATCGTTGTGGTTAAAATTAATTTAGGATTTGTTGTATAATAATAAGCTCCCAATACTGTTAATATAATTATGACCGGAATTCCTAAAAATAAAAAATATTTAAATCCGGAACCTTGATTTTTTCATTTCCATCATTCATTTTTGATTCTCCTTTTTCTATGGTGTTACTATTATATCAATCTTTATATGATACTTAAAGTAAAAAAAATCGATAAATTTTATTTTTTCTATAAATTTTTTTGTTATAATAAAAATATAAGTTGGGTGGTTTTCATGGAGTATGTTAAAACAAGAACAATTATGACAAAATCAAATCAAGGTATTAAATGGTTTGGAATCGATTATCATATGAATTTATATAAGGGGTGTTCGTTTGGATGTATCTATTGTGATAGTCGTAGTGATTGTTATCATATTCCAGACTTTGATATTGTGAAAACAAAAGTAGATGCACTAAAAATTTTAGAGCAAGAATTATCTAGTAAAAGTTATCGGGGAGTTGTAAGTTTTGGAACGCTATCGGATCCTTATAATTTTGAAGAAGAAAATTTAAAGTTAACTAGAAATGCTTTAAAATTGATTGAAAAATATGGATTTGGTGTTTCTATAGATACAAAAAGTGATTTAATTTTAAGAGATATTGATTTATTAAAGAAAATTGCTGAAAAAAATAGTGTCATAATAAAGATGTCTATATGTACTTCGGATGATGAGATGGCAAAAAAGTTAGAACCAAATGTAATTTCAAGTACCAAACGTTTTGAAGTGATAAAAAAAATACGTGATGCTAATTTATATTGTGGTGTGTTAATGACTCCTGTTCTTCCTTTTTTAACTGATACGGAAGAAAATATTCGTTCTATAATAAAAAAAAGTAAAGTAGTGGGAGCAAAATTTATTTATACCAAAATGGGGGTTAATTTAAAAACAAATCAAAAACAATATTATTATAATAAATTAGATGAACTTTTTCCTGGACTTTCCGAAGATTATGAATCGGTTTATCGAAATCGTTATTTTTGTACTTCTTTACAATATCGTCACTTGTTTGAACTATTTTTAAAATTATGTCATGACAATGGAATTCTTACCGAAATGGATGAAATCATAAAAGATTATAAAAAGAAAATTCCTATGAATGAACAAATTAGTTTATTTTAATGAAAAAAAATTTCAAAATCTAGTAAAATTTTAAAATGCTTGTTATAATATTTTTCAGGAGATGTTTTATGAAAAAATTGAAATATTTGTTGTTGGTGTTTATCATTCTTTTTGCTCCAACTTTTGTGAAGGCGAATGAAAAAGTAAAAGTAAACATTTTTAAAAGTAGTACTTGTCCACATTGTGCGGATGCGATGGAATTTTTTAATGATTTAGCAAAGGATAGTGAGTTTTCGAATTATTTTGAATTGGTTTCTTTTGAAACGAATGGAAATTCTGAAACGATAAAAAATAATATAGAACTGGCAGAAAAAGTTGCAAAGCATTTTGGATATGCCTTTGAAGGTGTTCCTTTAATTGTTATTGGAGAAGAATATTTTGAAGGTTATATTTCTAGTATGAATACAGAATTAAAAGATGCAATCAAAAGTGCTTATAATAATTCTAATTATATTGATATTGTTAGTGAACTAAAAAATGGCACAATAAAAAATTCTAATTTTGGAACAATAATAACGATTTTAATTTGTCTTGTTTTTGTTGGAGGCATTGGATATTTAGTTTATATTGGAAGAAAAAATCCGATCGAAGAAGTTACAGAATTAAAAGAAGAAAAAGAAGAAAGTACTGTTTCAAAAACAAAAAGTCCAAATGTTAAAAAGAAAACAACAACAAAAAAAGCTACTTCTACTAAAAGTAAAAAGTAGCCAAAAAGATACATTGTTATCTTTTTTTTTATTTCTTAAAACAAGTTACCAAATCTAGCAAGGAAGAAAAAATTAAGATGATTCCAATTATTAAAAAAGCAGCATTGGCGATAAAAATAGTATATAATCCTAATAGAATATAAATGATTGATACTAAAATATTAAGATAGAAAAATTTGGGACTTTGATTTTTAACGGATAATGCAATGAAAGATTTGCTAATTCCGTTGATTATTAAATAAAAACCGATAATATATCGTAATCCAACTTCTAAAATGCTTGCTAGTAGGATAATTAATAATCCTATTGTAATTGATATAATCGATGAGATTAAAGAATCACTATCTTCCATTTTAAATTGTTTTTTAAGCATTAAATAATGATATAATTTATAAATTCCAAATAAAATAATACCTACACCAATTATTTGAAATATAATGGTCACCGCTTGATTTGAATTGGTAACTAAAATAATTCCTAAGATTAAAAGAGTTATACTTTCGATTATCTTTTTTTTATATTTATCATTTGGTTTAATAATTTTCCCTTTCATATGAACCTACTTTCTTTTTTATATTATATAATATTTTTGGATTTTCGAAAATAATTTGTTAAATAATTTTTACTCATTTTTCCCTAAATTTATCTTTGCGATTTTCTTTCTACGTGATATACTTAATTCGAATAAGATAGGGTTGATTTAGAATGCCAAAAGATAAAATATTGCAAATTTTAAGTAAATATGGCATGGATTTACAAAGCTGTGCTCCTTTTTTTTATGATGTCGATGGACAAATTGGATTAGTCTATCAATTTTCACATATTTATTATGGTATTTTGACCAGAGTTTTAAAAATAACGAGTGAAGAACAACTAGAAGAATTTGCTTATCAATATTGGTGGTATCAAAAATATGCTAAAACCTACCAAGTAAGAATAGAATTATCAAATTATGATAATTTATTTGAAGTTCCTTATTTTGTTAGAATGGGTAAATATTTACAGAGTAGTGATATGAAAGAATTGCTTTTAAAACCTGAGTTACTTTTTGAAGAACAAAAAACTACTAGAACTTTTCAAAAACATCTTAGAACCGTTAATATATTAATTGAAATTATTTCATTAAAGAAAAAAATGATACATGATACATTTCAAAATGCAAAAGAGTTGAAACAAAAATTATTAAAAAAAGAAAATGAATTTATTAAATTATATAATCTTTATCAAAAGGATGAAAACCTTTTAGATTTCGTAAAAGAAGAAATTGATATTGAAGTAGAAGAATTGGAAGATGAAAATTATTTTAAAAGGTTATCAAAAATTCAACAAAAAGAAAATATAGAAGAATTAGATGATTTTATTCGTTTATTATGGCAAACATTACAACTAATGGAAAGTAACGAGGATTATTTAAAACATAAATATTTGTGCATGACTGTTCCAATTGATTTAGAAGAATTACAAAAAATGAAAAATTATATAGAAATTTTATTGGAAAAGAAAAAGGGGATTTTTTCCAAAAAAGAAGATCCTAATATAGAATTAAGAAATATTAAGCAACAGAGTGAGACTAAAAATATTATGAAAGAAGAAGATTATATTTCTCATGAAAGAAAACAAATATTTGATAAATATTCTATTATTTCGGAAATGGATTATGAAACGCTTGGAGATTATTTAAATGATTTAGATAATATGGGGATACTAATTCCAAAAGAAAGTGAATACTTAAATTTTGATGAGTTTATGAATCATCAAGAATTTATTGAGCGTATGAAAGAGATTGAACAAAATTTATCCAATCACGAAATACAATGTTTGGCAGTATATCATTCCTTTTTAGAACCTCTTTGTGATATTGTATTGGAACAATTGTTAGTAAATATAACTGATGACGCAATTATTTCTTTATTGTTACAAGAACATCAAGAAGAAGTGATTGAAGCAATGCTTCACTTAGGAGATGGAGAAAATGTATTTATTCGAATGCAAAAAATGCGAATTATTGATTTATCTAGTTCGGAAGCATTCTTAAGAAGTATTATTTTAGTTTGTAAAACAATTCGAATGATGAAAAAGTTTTATATTTCTGGAGATATTACGGTTTTTGGGCAAAGTATAAAAGAAGATATAAATAACTCACTATATCATGCAAATTTTAAAACGGTTGGTTCTCCTATACAAAAAAGCAATGCCAATATTCATGATATTATAAGAATAGAGCGTCATGTTCCGTTTCTATATTTTTCAAAATGTTATATGTTTCGAGATCCTTTTTTTCATGATTATGCTCTTTTAGAGGATACGAGAGATGACATTTTATTAATTTTAAAAGATTATCAAGTAAATTGGGAAAATTCTGCTATAATAAAAGTAAGTAGATTTGTGATTGAAAATAAAAATGAAAAAGAGGTTACATCATTTTGTTTAGAAAAAATTGATGAATATCGCAATATTACAGTATCTTTTTAGGAGGATTTTATGGATAAGAACAAATATTTACAATTATTTAAAAATGGAATTTCTATTTTTACTGAAAGTTATCAACAAAAAAAAGTTTTAGAGTTAGATGAAAAGATTTCAAAATTAAAAAAAGATGGAAAAAATGAAGAAGAAATTATGAAACAGATTGGTAGTGTGGATGATTTGATTCGAAAAGTTTATGAAGAAAATCATGTCAATTACGATATAAAATCAAAAGGTAGATTCCATCAACAGTTTGAAAAACTAATTGAGATGATTCATTATATTATTGATATTATGAGTAAAAATACAATGAAAGATAATCTAAAAATAATGATAGATTTGTTGATATTAATTTTATTTATTTGTCTTATAAAAATTCCTTTTATTGTTGTTCGAGATTTTGGGAATAGTTTATTAGATTTTATTCCCATTCCAATTGTAATAAACATATGGCACTTAATAATTGATTTTATATATATAATCATTGCAATCCTGGTTTTTGTTTCCGTTTTTAAACGGTGGGTTCAAAATTTAAAAAAATAAATATGCAAAAAATATTTATTTTTCGTTGTCATAAATTAAACCTTTATAATATTTCCAAGATAAGATTCGAAATGCTAATTTATTAATGGTACTTTCACTTATAAGATTTTGATTCACTGCTTTTTTAATTAAATCGATATCATTTTGATAGTTGGTAGTAATGATAAGGTCATTTCCCGCTAATATGGCTTTTACTGCTACATCATCTATATTAGATACAGCCTTCATATCTAAATTATCAGTCATAATAATTCCTGTAAATCCTAAATCGTTTCGAAGTAAATTATGAACGGTGGCAGATAAAGAAGCAGGATTATTTTGATCAATTGATTTTATAATATTATGACTTACTAATGTTGCCTCTGCACCAGCTTTAATTCCGCTTTCAAAAGGTGGAATATCTTTATCAGCTATTTCTTCATAAGGTCGATCATCAACAGAAGTACCATTATGCGTATCTGTATTTCCACTATATCCTGGAAAATGTTTTAAAGTATAAGATACACCAGTACCTTTCCCAGCAGAAATGACAGTTTGTGCATATTTTGAAGTAAGGTCTGTATTTTTCCCAAAACTTCTTTCATAAATGTAGTCACTTGGATTGGTCGATACATCCACTACAGGAGCTAAGTTTAAATTTAAACCTAAATTTTTTAAAATATAACTTTTATTTTGGGTATCTTTTGTAATCGCCTCAAAACCACCATTTTGATATAAATCTTGTGAAGATTTAAATTTTTCAGAAACTAAATTTGGATTACTACTAATTCGTACTACTTTTCCTCCTTCTTCATCAACAGCGGTTAAAAGAGGGATTTTACTATTGTTCTGTAGTTTATTTATCATATCTTTTACTTCTTGTTCCGTTTTATTTTGAAAGTCTTTTTCAAAAAAGAGAATACCTCCTAGATGATATTTTTGAATATCACTGATGGAAGAATTTTCAGCATATCGAGCTAAAAATAACTGTCCAATTTTTTCTTCCAAAGTCAAAGATCTTAATTTGTTATAAGCCATCGTATAATATTGGCTAAAAATTCCATTATCTAACCATGTTGTTGGAATTTTGGAATCATTTGTTTTTTTCTCGGTAGCATTTATTTGTAATACTTTATTTTCTTGCATTTCTTGATTTTTTCTTAAAATTCCAGTATATGTTAAAATAATTTCATCTCCTACTTTTGAATCATTTTTTTCTGAATGAAAAGTATAAATAATATTTTGATCATCTTGAATTGTAATTTGGTCTTTTTCTTTTTTTAATACAATTCCAGATATTTCATTCGTTTCAACTTTTTTTTCTTCTTTTTTAAAAGCACACATAATACCAATTGATAAAATAAATATAGCGGTACAACCTATTAAAAAGAATTTTAAATTTGGTTTCATTTTTTTCCTCTTTTCTCTTTTATAAATTTATATGCTAGATAAAAAAAATTAAAACTATTTTCATATATACGATATTTCTCTTTTTTGTCAAAATAAAAAATATGATATACTTAGTGATAATTAGATAGTAAATATTTTATCTATTTTTCTTCATAATAACAAAGAGGTGTATCATGAAACAAAAAATAACTTTTCTAGTTCTCAGTATTCTTTTAATAGGACTATGTATTTTCAAGTATGACAAAGTAATAGAAGAACAAAAAGAAAATGAAACTGAAACAATTTTATCTTTAACCATTGATGGAGAAAAGGCAGAAAACTTTCCAAGTAAAGAAAGTGGAAAAACAATAGAAAGGATAGAATGTGAAGAAGGAGTTAACGCTTTTTGGGATTATGAAACATGGGGACCAGTTATAAAAAATGTAACGAAGAATAAAACGAAATGTCAATTCCATTTTGTAAGTCGTTATCATGAAAATATCTTAAATGGAGCAGACCCCGTATTAAAGAGTGGCTTAATACCAGTTACCATAGAGAATGATGGAACCGTAAAAAAAGCATATTTAGGAAGAGAATGGTATGACTATGAAACCCAAAAGTGGGCGAATGCGGTTATATTAGAAGATGAGAATCAAAAATATATGGAAGGAGAAATCATTCCAGAAAGTAATATCGAGAGTTATTTTGTATGGATACCAAGATATAAATATAAAA
>CAOKKL010000010.1 GCA_948469065.1 uncultured Mycoplasmatota bacterium
TTCTTTTTGAAAACTTTACTACTTGCTTTATGTGTTTTTTGTTTTGCACCTTTTGCCATTTTAACTTCCTTCTTTCTTTTTATTTTTTTGGCGCTAAAAGCATGTGCATCACACGACCTTCTAGTTTTATACTAGTTTCCATCATGCTTACATCGCTTAATTTTTCAGCAAATTTTTCTAATACTTCGCGACCTAATTCAGTATGAGCCATTTGTCTTCCTTTAAACCGAATTAAAGCTTTGATTTTATGACCTTTTTCTAAATATCCATGAGCGTTTCTAACACGAGTTTCAAAATCTCCAATATCAATTACAACCGATAATCGGTATTCTTTAATTTCTTTATTCGTTTCTCTTTGTTTTTTCTGAGCTTCTTTTTGCTTTTTTTGTTTTTCATATTTGAATTTATTATAATCCATAATTTTTCCAACTGCTGGAGTACTATTACCACTCATTAAAACCAAATCAAGACCTGCATAATTGGCAAGTGTCAAAGCATCATCAATACTTTTTACTCCCATTTGTTCTCCATTGGGTCCAATTACCATAAGTTCTGAAACCTTAATATCTTCATTGACTTTCAGGTCATTTTTATTATTTGCTATAGAAATGCACCTCCATACATTATAAAAGGTAGATACATTGTATCCACCTGGCAATTTAAAATTTAAACTCAAAATTTTATTAGGCCTTTTAACCTATGCTCACAAAAGAACATCAGGTGAATGGTGGATCCATTTCTTCCCTTTTTCATAACGATATTCATTATAAATGAAGTTATGACAAATGTCAAACAGTTTTCTTTCTTTTTCTGGTATTTTCGATATTTATATGAGTAATAGACATTGCCCCAGGAATAAACCATGAATATTTTGCTACTCCACGATTGATGATACTCGCTGTTTCATTGGATTCTAATGATATATTGGAAACTCCTTCTTCATTTGGAAAATAACCAGAACTTACATTTTCGGAAGATACTTTAAAAGCTCCCCTACACATATTTATCTTTGGAGGGATTTTTTCCCAAATTCCATAATCTTTTAAATGTTTTGAAAACATTTTTTGAATACACCAAGGAATATATCCATCATGTAAATGCCCTCCTATGATAAGTGTTAAATTGTTATATAGTTCCTTATATTCATTAATTATATTAGGATGTGTAAAAAATTTATTTTCATGAGACATTAAAATATTTAGGTCATTTTCATTTAAAAAAAAATTAGCACTTTGAAAACACAATTGTGCTTCTTTTAAAGCTTCCTCAGGCATACTATTTGGATTGTATGCACTTCTTGAAGGAGAAAATCCTGTAATCACCATATCTTGAATTCTTAATTGTTCATTATCTAAGACGAAAACCCCATTTTTTCGGTCTTCAATGTGGCTTCTTAAATTCCAATATTCTTGTTGTTCTAATTCTTTTTTAAAGGGTAAATCATGGTTCCCATATGAAATTACGACTGGAGATTGCATGACATTAGCGATTTCTTTTAAGTTATCCTTAAGATTCTTAAGATATTTTTTCCCTTGATAATTTTTAAGCCAAAAAATTAAATCTCCAGGAATTAATGTGGCATCTACTGTTTTTTGAGTTTCATATATATGAGCAAAATACTTGCGTAATGCTTTTTGATAAAATAGTTGTTGTAAGTATCCGTAATGAATATCAGAAAAAGAAATAATATGCTTGTCTTTACAATTTCCTATATCTTTATTTATTGTGAATTTATCATCAATAATCATCCATTTAGTCCTCCTTTTTGAATAGTTGGTATTATATTGAATATTATTGTTTCTGTCAATTTTTCATAAAAAAGAACTTGCGTTATCTTTTTGGTAACATCAAGTTCTGATCTTTTTTAGAAATCTGTGTAAATTATTTTTGCTGTTCTAAAATTTTTTTGATTCCTTGATATGGAAGTAATGCACAATTTTTTCGATTGTTTTGTTTATATACTTCATTAAATGCTAAAGCTTCATTTAATATCTCTTCTTTATAGTTTTTTTCATTTACCATATTTTCAAAGTTGTCGATAAATTCTTTTGCTTCTTCAATTGTTCTTCCAATTAAATTAGAAATCATAATGGAACAAGAAGAAGTACTAATTGCGCAAGCTTCTCCATTAAAGCAAATATCTTCTATCACATTGTCTTTTGTTTTTACATAGATATCTAAATTATCAATGCAAGAAGCATTGTTGGTGTTTGCTTTTTGATACGACTCATCATTACATTCTTTTTTATGACGTGGATTTTGATAATGATCCATAATAATTTCTCTTCTTAAAAATTCATCCATTTATAACATCTCTTTCAATATTTTATCTTTTTCTTTTAATAATTCTACGAAAGCGTCAATTTCTTCTTCTGTATTATAAAAATATAAACTAACTCGAATAGTATTTGTAACACCTGTTTCTTTTTTTAGGATTTTGGCACAATGATTTCCTGCTCTTACACAGATATTATATTTGTTTAAATAATAAGCAACATCTTGACTAAAAATACCTTCTACATTAAATGCCACAATTCCGCTATCACTTTCGATATTAATTAAGTCAATATGAGGTATCATAAGTAATTTATCAATTAAATATTTTCTTAGTTTTACTTCATAGGTTTGGATATTTTCCATACCAATTTTTGATAAATAATCAATGGAAGCACCAAACCCAATTACTCCAGCAATATTTGGAGTACCTGCTTCTAGTCTAGTGGGTAATTCTTTTAATACTACTTCTTGAATAGAATCAAACGATTCATTCATTCCTCCTCCCATATTAAGAGGTTCTACATTTTCCATTAATTCTCGTTTTCCATACAGGACTCCAACCCCAGTTGGTCCACACATTTTATGGGCAGAAAATGTTAAGAAATCGACATCTAAATCTTGAACATCCGTTTTTTTATGAGCAATACTTTGGGCTGCATCTACTACCACAAAAATATTGTTTTTATGTGCAAACTCACAAATTTCTTTAATTGGTCTAATATCTCCAATCACATTTGTGATTTCTGCAAGGGCAATTACTTTTGTTTTTGGAGTTATACTTTTTTTTACGTTTTCCATTGTAACATAATGATTATCATCTAATGGAATATAGTTTACTGAACATCCAAATTTTTGTGCTAAGCGAAACCATGGCAAAACATTAGAAGCATGTTCACTTTGCGTAATTAATATTTCATCTTCTGATTCTATAATGTTTTCAAAAAATCCTCTTACTAATAAATTTAAAGATTCGGTATCGCCACTTGTAAATACAATTTCTTCTTTTTCTTTGGCATTGATAAATTTTCTGACCTTTTCTCTTGTATTCTCATAAGCTTGATCTACTTTAAAGGAAATATCATAATCTCCTCGATGGGCATTGGCTCCATAATTGGAATAATAGTCCGTAATCGCATCGATCATGGTTTTGGGTTTTAAAGTAGTAGCTCCATTATCAAAATAGATAATATCTTGATTTAACATAGGAAAATCTTCACGATTCATTTTTTCCACCTCCTTGTGTTTTTAATTGATTTAAAAAGCCATTTTTAATTAAAATAGTTGCATCTTCTTTTTTTATTCCTTTACTAGCGAAATAAAAAAGTTCTTCTTTATCTAAACATTTAATTGTAGCATTGTGATTAACCGTAACATCCATCGAATCCACGATTAATTCTGGAATGAAGGTAATGGATGGTTTGTCTAAAGAGAGTCCTTTTATTTCTTCTAACAATTCATTTTCTTTCGTATTTTTCGCAATCTTTCCAGAAGATTTAATAAAACAGTTGCCTTCTTTTTCCGTAACGACAGAAAATAAAATTTCACATTTATTATGATTGCCTTCTAAATTAGTTTGAAAGTTTAATTGAAAGTGGGTATCTGTTTCTATATAGCAATGACTTTTTACTGTTGTATTGCTTTTACAATTTAGAATGATTTCTAAATTTATCTTTTCTTTGAACCAATTAGCATTCAGATTTAAACTGGCATTTTCTTCTAAAGTAATTGTAAGTTTATTACTATTATTCATCAAAATGTTGGTAATCTCATTATTTCCACTTAGATGAATATGAGCATCTTCTTTTTTTATTTCAATTAGGGCATTAAGATTGTTCCAATTTTTTTCATATTCATCTACTATTATTTTATTCATTTTATCACTTCTTACGTAGTCCTTTGACTATAAATAGTCTTTAAAACCGTTTTTTTCAATTTCATGAGCTAAAGATTTATCTCCACTTTTTATAATGTGGCCATTTTTTAAAATATGAACCCAATCTGGTTTGATTTCTTCTAAAATTTGATTATGATGTGTAATAATAAGAATACTTGGTTTTTTTTCTTGATAATATTCCATGATGGAAGCAGAAACTATTTTTAAAGCATCAATATCCAATCCAGAATCCAATTCATCTAATAAAATTAATTTTGGTTCTAACATCCATAAATGAAGAAGTTCATTTTTCTTTTTTTCTCCTCCACTCATGCCATCATTAATGGCTCGATGTAAAAAACTTTTGGGCAAATTGATTTTTTCACAGATTTCATTACATTTTTTATTAAATTCAAAAATATTTAATTGTTCTTCTCTTCTTGCATTCATAGCCATTCGAAGCATTTCTGCATTGGATACTCCTTCAATGGTTGTAGGATTTTGACTAATGTAATAAATTCCTAATTTACTAATTTCATCTGTATTCAAATGATTGATTTGTTGATCCTGAAATGTAATAGTTCCATTGGTTATTTCATATTCTGGACTTTTCATGATTGCTTTACAAACTGTGCTTTTTCCCACTCCATTTGGACCCATTAATGCATGAATTTCTCCATCTTGAATGTTTAAATTAAAATTTTTTAAAATTTCTTGATTTAAAACTTGAACGTTTAAATTTTTTATTGCTAGCATAAAAACCACCATGTTTATTTTATCATAATTTCTTTATTTTCATAAAAAAAATCTTTTCTATTTAAAAAAAGATTTTAATTATTTTTGAGTTAGATTTCTTTTAAAAAGTAAGTGTTCGTTTCTTATTTTAAAAAAAGAATTCATGAATTATGACTCGAAATTCTTTTAATTAAATTTATATATTTTTTTAGCAAAATGATATCCAGGTACAGCAAAAAATCTTGGTAAACATGTTAGTGTTGCAACTGATTTCCATCTTAATTGATGATATAGTTTTTTATCATAATTTTTTAAATATTTCCAAAGTTCTTTTCTTTTTTCTTTTGCTTCTTTGGTATTACTAATCTTTAATAAAATTGTACAAATACTCATCATGATACTTATATAATGCAGTTGATAAGTACATAATTTGGGATTCTTTTTCTTGTGCTTTAAAGGACTTCCCATTAAAAGCATGGTTTTAGTTACAAAAATTTGTTGGTCGATTCGTTTTATCATAATACTTTCATTGACGGATTGAGCTTCTCTTCCAATAAAATAACGATAGAAATCCTCATTCATGTAAAACATATTTTTTACTTTACAAAGTGGATAGTAGACAAAAATATTGTCAACATAAAATGTATGCTCTGGCAATTTTAATTTTATATCTTTTAAAAATTTTGTTTGGAAAAATACCGAATGCATTAATAAATATTCGCCTGGTTTGAACTTTTTAATTTCATTCCAACAAAATATTTTATTTTGAGGTAAATTTAAATAGCGTATTACTTTTTGGTTTCCTTCTTTTTCATAGACATAATTTGCAATGATTAATTCTACTTCTTGTTTTTCTTTTACAAATACTTTAATTTGATTTAACACTTTTTTTAATGATTTTTTTGATACCCAATCATCACTGTCAACGACTTTAAAGTAAAGACCAGTGGCAAGTTCTAAACCTTTATTGACACCAGAACCATGACCTCCATTTTCTTTATCTACTGCTTTCACAATGCTTGGATATTTTACTTCATATTCTTTTGCAATTTCTAAAGTATTGTCTTTTGAGCCATCATTTACAATGATAATTTCTACATCTTCTCCTCCAGATAGAATCGTTTCTACAGCATGAGACATATATTCACCGGAATTATAACATGGTATTACAAAACTAATTAATTTCATATTTTTTTCTCCTTATCATCTATAGTAAGATAATATGCTATTGGCAATATTATTAGCAATTTCTTCTCGTTTTTCTAATATCCACTTCGCATCTTCATAATTATCATGATAAGCTATTTCAATTAATGTTCCGCATGGAATAAAATCATCATTTGCTTCTCCTAAAGAACCATTGGCATATTTCACACCACGATTGGTAGAGGGATCGGATTTATTTGGATATATTTGATATAAATTTTGATAAAGATTCGTTGCGATACTAAGTGATTTACTAGTTGGTTTATCGATATAGATTTCTATTCCTCTTGCTTCTTTACTACTTGATGCATTCGAATGAATGGCTAAATGTAAATCACTTTTTACGTAATTACTTTCTTTTAAATGGGTATTGATATCGTTACTTGATTTATTTTTATAAACAATTACTCCATTTTCTTTTAAAATACGTTCTAATATATTTGCTAATTGATTCATTTCTTGCATTTCTGTTGTATAGCCGGATTCTAAGTTTCCATGATTCCATGATTGGTTAGATGGACTCAAATAAACCACTAAGTCTTTTTCTCCAATTTTAAAATCGTAAGTATTTGTTTCACTATCATATCTTCTATTACTAATAGCTTTCGTTTTTAATAATGTATCTTCTTGAATGGTAATTGGGGTTTTATAAATCATACTCGATTCATTTGGTTCCGTACCATCTAAGGTATAATAAATAACCGCTTCTGGAGTTCTAGTAGCAAGAGTTATTTTGGTTCCGCTTTTAATAAAACTCGGATTGTGCGAAGTATATACCGGATTTGTTGTTTCTTTTTTTCCAATGTACGCTTCAATTCCTACTTTTTCTGATATTTCTTCATAATCTAAATAAGCAGCTTCAATTTCAAAATAATAATTTTTTTCTTCATTTAAATATTCGGCTGGAAGTGTATAAGTCTCTACATGATTGGGTAATTCAATCCGTTCTTTTTTTACTCCTTCTTCATAAATATTAAAGTAAAAATTAGTAGCATTGGTACCCCCTTGAAATGTAAATTTGATATCATTCCATCTTGTTTTAAGTGATTTTGTTGGGGAAGTTAAATTCATTTTTCCAATCACTGGTGTATTGATATAAAAATTATAAACACTAATTAAACAATTTCGTTCGGTATAAAGTTTAGCAGTTATTCTTCCAGCATACCCTTCTAATTTTTGATAAGGAACATAAATATTATCCGTTTTAATAATTTCTTCATATATTACTTGATTTAAGTATTCTAATTTTAAAGTATATTTTTCATTTTGCCCATATCCATATAGTAGTAAACTAAGTCCTTTTTTGGCATCAATGTAACGTCCATTAATATTTTTAAAACTGGCATTTCTCCACAAATATTCATAAACTTCTTCCGCTTCTTTTTTGGTTCCGTTTTTGTTTTTTGCAGTTACGTGAATTTTTAAATGTTCACCATAATTGGCTGTAAAATTTTTTAATAAAATATTTGTATTAAAACTTTCTGTTTTAAAAAGTTCTTCGCCTTTTTGATTAGTTATTATTGCTTCATAAGAAACTGCATGATGTGATTTTTCCACTTCTAAATAATATCCTTCAATTTCTTCTTTCAAGTTTAAAATATGAAATTCTCCTAATTTTGGTTCTTTATAACTAAAATAACCAAGTAAAAAGCAAAGAAAACATAAAATGATGGCAACGCTAATAGTAATAATAATAATATATTGTTTTTTTACTTCATTCATACGAGACTCCTATTTTGTATTATATCGGAAAAGACAAAATATTGCAATTTTCGACAAAGAATAATTAACTAAAGATGAAAAAAATACAATTCTGATTCAGAATTTATTTCACAAAAAAAGTGATAGCCTTTTTAGACTGATCACTTTAAATGCAAAAATAATCTCTTTTTAATTTTTTTGTTTTACAGATTTAAATATTTTTTTCCATAATTTATTACTACTATAGTTTAAAATTCCAACTTTATAAATTCGAAGTCCATAACGGAAGAATAAAACACAAAATGCAATACAAATTATAGTAGAAATGCCAAGTTCTAATAATGTTGTTTGCCCAAGCATAAAGATAACTGGAGCTACTAAAAATGAAAGTAATGGAACATAAGAAATTATTTTAATAAATAATGCACCATCAAATTGACTTGCCATTATCGCAATGTAATATCCTACTAATAATACAATCATTAATGGAGTTTGCAGTTGTTGATAATCTTCTATACTCGTTGTCATACTTGCTAATACTCCCGCTAAAATGGCATAAAGTAAGAAAGATGTAATAAATAAGACCAGCATAATTGGAAGACCTTTTAATAGTAATTCTAAAACGCCACTATCTTTTATCATTTGAAATAAATCAGTTATTTGTTTTGCAACGTCACTACTTACAGACAAAGCTCCGCTTGCAGAAATTAAAGAACGTATTACGTAAGCAATTACTCCATAAAGAAGTAATAATCCACCTTGAATTACAACAAATAAAGTAGAAGAATAAATTTTAGATAAGAAATGTACTTTTGGAGATACATTTGAGATAATTATTTCCATTCCTCGAGTTGATTTTTCATCATTGATTTCAGCTCCTATCATTTGAGTTAGCATAGTAATTAAGAAAAAGAATGGAACAATAAAAATAAGAATTAAGCCAGAAGAAATCATATCTTTACTTTCGGCATTTTCTGCGTCTTCATTGGTAACCGTTTTATTTACATTTACGGGATTTGTAATCGAACCAATTTCACTTTCTGTTAAACCACTTTTTTCTAAAACTATACTACTTTTCACTTGATTTAAAGTAGTAAATATCATTTGATACGTAATGGTATCAATTGGATCATAACTAATAATATCTACTTTCATATAATCGGTTTCATCGGAATTCATTTGAATAATGATATCATCATTGTCTTTATTTAGTTCTTGTTTTAATTTATCTAAATTTTCTTCTGTTTTTTTCACTTCAAAATTTTTTGATTCTCCTACACTTTCCGAAATTTGACCTAATAAACTTTCAAAAATAGGATAAGCACCTGTATCATCTAATACATATACTTGTCTTTTTTCTTCAAAGTCACCTCCAAATAATGTAATAATTCGATCGATGTTGGTAAGTCCAACTAGGAAAAGAGCGATAATTATATTTGCTACTTTGAACCATTTTGTTTTAATTTTTTTATTCAAGCTTTGCTTAATTAAAAATTTAAGTTTAGTTTTCATATGCTACACCTACTTTATCTAAGAAAATTTCATTTAAGGTTGGATCTTCTACACGAAATTCTGTGACCTCTTTGCATTTTTTAATTTCATCAAAAACATTTTTAATGTAATCATCTGATTCTATTTTGATGACTATATCATTTGCATTTTCAGAAACTTCTACTACACCTTTGATATTTTGTAGTTTTTCAATTTCTACATCAGCTTTCACATGAATATTTTTCTTTCGATAACTTTTTTTAATTTCTTTTAAAGATCCTTGTAATACACTTTTTCCATGAACAAGTATTACAAGTTTTTCACAAAATAATTCTACATGTTCCATTCGGTGAGAAGAAAAAATAATACTTGTCCCCTTTTCTTTTAATTCTCTTATTACTTCCATAAATTGCGCCACATTAATTGGATCGAGTCCAGAAAATGGTTCATCTAATATAAGTAATTTTGGTTCATTAATTAAACTAGTAATAAATTGAATTTTTTGCTGATTTCCTTTACTTAATTCTTTAATTTTCTTATCTTTATATTCTTTAATATGAAATCGTTCTAACCAATAATCTAACTTTTTTAAAATAGATTTTTCATCCATTCCTTTTAAAACTCCATAATAAATTACTTGTTCTTTTACTGTTAATTTGGTTAATAAACTTCTTTCTTCTGTTAAAAAACCAATCTTATCTGTGATGTGATAATCAATGGCTTTACCATCTAATAAAATGGTTCCTTCGGTTTTATCTAAAAGTCCAATAATCATTCGAAATGTGGTTGTTTTTCCGGCACCATTTACGCCGAGAAGACCAAATATTTCTCCATCTTGAACTTCAAAAGATAAATTATCTACCGCTTTAAAATCACCATAATATTTTGTTACATTTTCTACTTTTAACATAGATTCACTCCTTTTTTTCATTATACACTTCCTTAAAATAAAATAAAACAGAAAATTGACTTTTTTGTGTTCTAAATTTTATTTGTTAAATTTAACTAGTTATGATAAAATAAGAACATCTTTTATGACCCGTTGGTGAAGCGGTTTAACACGTCGCCCTCTCAAGGCGATACTTCATGGGTTCAAATCCCATACGGGCCACCATTATGATAGGAAACTCGAACTTTTAAATTATTTTATGGGTTCGAGTTTTAATATATTAAATTTATGTTGATTTATGTCAATTTAATAAACACACTTACGCATTGACCATATCAATGAACGTGTGCATAGTACTTTTAAAGGAATGAGTTGAATTAAAGGAGGACGAAATAATGACTTTTAATGATAATTATGAATGGATAAGTGGTTGGATTCACGATTATTATTGTGATAAAGATGGTTCTGAATTAATTTTTGATTTAAATAATAATGAATATTTTAAATGCCCTATCTGCAATTTTAAATATACGGATGAAAAAAGAAAAAGAGCTTGGATTACTAAATATAGGTATAAACTATTTAAGTTACTAGAGAACTATTCAAAAGATTATTTAGAACATAAAAACGAAGAAATTATTACTTTTATAAAAGATGCTTTAAATTATTATTCATTAAATTATGATAAATTTGCAATTCATAATAAAGACGGTGAAATTTTTCCTACTACAATAAATACTTCTAATAAATGTGGAAGAATAACCGCACAAGGTTTAAATGAAGCTATGATAAGTATTCAAATCGTTCATTGTATAAATAATATTAGTTCATATTTAGATGACAAAACAAAGGAAAATGTTCTTAATTTGTTATTTCCTCAGATATATGATCTCTTAAAAACACAAATCGATAAAATACATAATATTTGTTGTTATGAAATATGTGCAATTGCAATGATGGGAATTATTTTGAATAATAAAGAAATGTTAGAATTTGCATTTAATTCACCATATTCATTTTATAATCAATTAGATAAAGGAATTACAAAAGATTATTTTTGGTTTGAAGGTTCATTTCATTATCACTTTTTTGTTTTAAATCCTATTTTAGAATTATTGCAATTAGCTAAAGTATACAATTTTGATATATCTGAAAAATACTATAATATTGGAAAAATGATGTTAATTCAAGGATTTAAATGCAGTTTTAATGATTGTTCTTTACCTAGCCCTAATGATGGATGGCCAAACAAGCATTTATCTAATTATATTGAAGTATACAATTTAGGAAACGACTTATTTCACGATGAATTTTCTAATATAATAGGACTTATCTCTACTAAAACTAATATAATAGGCACCACTCATTTTATAGAGACAGGATTTTCTATGTTAAAAAACAAATATTGGAATATTTTTGTTAAATATAAAGATAATAATATTAATCATGCTCATCCTGATAAATTAAATATAGAGGTTAAAAATAATAATAATTTTCTAACACATGATCTATCCACTTCCGGATATGGAAGTAACATTTCTAAGGATTTTTATAAGAAGTCTTATTCACATAATACAATTGTTATAGATGGAAAAGATCAAAATTTAGAATGTGAAACTATTATTTCATCTTATAGTGATAATATGATAGATATAAAAATTAAAAAGGTTTATGATAACGTTAACATTTCTAGAAAAATACAACTCCTATCGAAAGTGTTGATTGATGAAATACAAGTTGATTATTGTAATAATAAAAATGTAGATTATTTTTTTCATTGTGATGCAAAGTTAATTACTCCATTAGATTTTAACACCAACATATTTTTTGAAGAATATTCTTATTTAAAAAATATTAAAGAGGTTAAGCTTAAAAATGCTAATATTATTTTAGAATGGAATTTAGACAATAAACTTGTAATTAGTAAAATTGATTTAAAAAATAAGAAACTATACATTTGTGATTCACCTGATAATCCGAATCAAAAGAATAGGACAACTTTATTGATTAGAAGTAGCAATGAAGAAAAAGTTTCATTTAAAATAGAATGGAAATGCTGATTCAGTAAAGTTGTTGTACGTCATCTTAAAAAAATACATTTGAACTTTTAAAAGTTTTGAATTTAATAAACCAACTTTTTCTAAAAAGAGGTTGATTTTTTCATATGAAAAAATAATTTAGAGGTTAAGTTTACTAACTAACAATTATTTTAATTCCTCTATTAGACACACTATCCCACTTATAATTCTTTTTTGAATGGGCATGGACACACTAAAATTATTTTACACTTGTAAAATGGGCTTTATCAGTGCCATTTTTATTTTGGCACTTGCAAAATTAAGATATAATTACTGAGACCCTATTCTATTAAATGATGATATCAAAAGACTATTTTTCTCAAATTACAAATATTTTAAAAAAAAAGTGATGACATGCTACTGAAAAGAATGTAAAATTATTTTATAATATTTATAAACAAAACTAGTGACTTGAAAGTAAGATGATTTTAATGAATGCAAGAAAAATAGTATTTTATCATAATGAAGTATTAGATAAGTATTTAAAAGGAATCAATAATGGAAAATAATTTTTTATGCAAAGATATTTCGGAAATCAATTTAGAACATTCTTATTTTCATTATACTAACAAACAAAATATCAATACCATTTTTAAAGATGGTTTGGAACCTAGGATTGGAGAAAATTCTCTTTATGTAGAAAAAACACCTAAAGTATTCTTTGTAGAAGGTGAAACAGGCATTATTACTATTATGGATGTTTGGTTTAAATGGTTAACTGCAAAAAGTAGTTATAACAAATTTATATATTGGTTGGGAACTATGTATATGCGAATTCCTTTTTGTATAAAATGCATTCCAAATTATATAGTCAAAAGAAATTTAAAAGATACTAAAAAATGGAACAAGGTATACGAAAAAATGAAATATATTCTTGATAATAGTGTTTTTCTTGTTTTGAATTTAACTCCAAAAGAAGATTTTGATTATAATGATATAGATGAAGTTAAGAATACATATTATGAAAGTTTTTTAAAACTGCTATACCCAAGCGATAGTGATATTAAAAATGTTAAAATGGAATATTGGAATATGCATACATATTCAGGTAAAGTTATCAATCCTAAAAAAATATCTTTACTGATGGATAAAAAAAATTATTCTGCTAATACAATACTTGTTAAAATCATAGAAAATAACCTTGATGATATTAAATATAATTATGATTTTTTGTATGAATATTACATATATATTCAAAAATTAAAATAGTTGTAAACGTGGTTGTTTCTCACACTAGATTTGATAGAACATATATCTAAGAAACTTTATTTTCTTTATTTTTATCAAACCTCTCTTTTGTAAGATTTGGTAGACACTTTACAACTAATATTTCCTATAGAAATTATTCTAGATTAATTAAGTCTGTTACAATAAATTTGACCATGTTTTGTCAATGTATGGCTTTATTAATACTATGAAATTAAGGCAACAATCATTTCTATTCACTAAATATAGGCAGAGTTCATACGGAATCAATAAAAGAACAAAATATCATAACAAAGGAAATAGATTGAGATTTATTATAATTTAAATCTTTATTTATCTAAATCCATATAATAATATTTAAATTATTGAGTATTTTAACTTATTTATTCTTTCACTTTTCTCATTTATTTTTGATAATCTTTATTTACCCCAAGTCACCAAAATTAGTGTCCTTTCTTTTTTGGACTTTTTGATTCGATGGTAATCATTAAGTCACATAATTCACAAATTTCTCGAATTATTTTTAAATCGATTTTAATATCCCCTGCTTCATAACGTTGAACCGTTCTTACACTTTTATCTAATTTTTGTGCTAAGTCTTTTTGGGTTAAATTGGAATATTCTCTTAGCATTCTAATAATATCATTATTTTTATAATCTTTTACACTAATTTTCATTCTACCACCACTTCATTTGATTATATCGAACTCGTAATATAGCAAGGAAAAATAGTGACATAATTTGACATATCTTTTTCTTTTACGGTCATCAAAAAAGAAGAAGGCTTTAAATTAATTTTGAAAAGCGTTCTTCTATTTTTTTAGCACCTAATATTTTTAAAATATCAAATAAATTTGGAGTTTGTTTTTTGCTCGTTAAAGCTACTCTAATTACTGTGCTTACTTCTGCTATATTTCCTTTATAATTTTCTGGATTTTGTTTATAGTCTTTCATATTACTTGCATATCCAAGTTCATCACACATAACTTTCATTTTTCCAAACCATTCATCTTGAGAATCTTTTTCGTCATAATATTTTGTTAAATAAACTGTTAAAATTTTTGAAATTTCTGATTTGTCTTTTATTTTATCAAACTCATAGTTTTCTAATGGAACATTAAATTTTTCATCATACATATACCAAATAGAGGGATATACATTACTATAAGAACTATAATCTTTTCTCGGTTTTTCTCCACCTCTTTCAATATTTAAAATTGAAATAGTTTCTTTTTTATATTTTATAAGCAATTCATGAAATTCAGAGTCAAATTCTTCACTCCAAAGAAAAAGACGATTATAAAATTCTTCGGCAGTTATTTTTGCTAAAAAATTTTTACTCAAATTAATTACTTTTTCCATATCAAATAACGAACCAGATATATTCATTTTCTTAAATGTTACTTTAAAATCATCTAATTCTTTCTCTGGATTTTTTTCATACCATTCTTCGTAATTCGAATTGACTAGTGTCATTAAATATTGTTTCATTGCTTCTACTGGGATTCCTATTTTTTTAAATTCTCGAATATCTGCTTCTGGATCTTTACGTTTACTAATCTTTCTTCTTTTTCCATCTTCTTCTTTCATAATAGGAGATGGATGTGCATATTTTGGAGCTTCAAAGCCAAGAGCTTCAAACATTTGAATATGAACGGGTAAGCTACTTAACCATTCGTCACCACGCACTACATGAGTGGTATGCATTAAATGATCATCTACTACATGTGCAAAATGATAAGTTGGTAATCCATCTCCTTTTAAAATAATATGATCAATATCATTTTCTGGCATAACAACTTTTCCTTTTACTAAATCTTGAAAAGCAATTTTATTTTCAAAATTTCCCGGAGATTTAAAACGAATGACATATTTTTCACCATTTTTAATTTTTTCTAAGGCTTCTTCTATACTAAGATTTCGATCTTTGGCATAATGACCATAATATCCCATTCTTCCTTTTCTAATTTCTTGTTCATGACGTAATCTTTCCAATTCTTCTGGGGTAGTAAAAGATGGATATGCCAAATCTTTTTCAATTAAATCTTTTACATAAGCACAATAAATTTCTCTTCTTTTACTTTGTAAGTAAGGACCATAGTTTCCTTTTTCTTCCTTTTCACTAATCATTCCTTCATCATAATCAATCCCAAAAAATTGGAAAGCTTCAATAATTTGCTCTACGCCATTTTCTACTTCTCTTTTTTGGTCTGTATCTTCAATTCGAATATAAAATACTCCATTTGAATTTTTCGCTAAATTATGAACCATTACTCCTTGAAAAAGCGTTCCAAAATGAACAAATCCAGTCGGACTTGGTGCCACACGTACAACCATTGCTCCTTCATTTAAATCTCTTTTTGGATATTTTTTCTCATAATATTCTCGATCATATTTTATATTTGGAACCAAAAAGTCAGCCCATTCTTTTCTTGTCATTTTTCTTTCCTTCTTTCTAAAAAATAAAAAGGTAGTACCGACAAAGGACGAATGTTTCGTGGTACCACCTTACTTATACTTTCTTTTTTAACGGACGAATCCGGAATACCTTGTATACAGTATTCAGCTCCAAAGTTTCTTCTAAAGCCTTTTGGAATCGTTTTCACCAACCACGATTTCTCTTTTTCCAAAAGTACTTTATACTCTTCTTTTTCTTGGCTTTCTTTCTTTAGTTTATTAAAATTTTATTTTTTTGTCAAATTACTTTTCAATCGTAACAAAACGAATACTTTTAATTTTTTGAGTTGTTGTAGGAGTTTCTCCTTTTACTTTCGTATTGGCAATATTATCTAAGGTATCAAAGCCTGCAATTAATTTACCAAATGCAGCATAGTCTCCATCTAAAAATGTTGCATCGCCATGACATATGAAGAATTGACTGGAAGCTGAGTCATAAGAAGCACTTCTTGCCATTGATAAAACGCCTCTTTCATGCGATAAATTATTTTCTACCCCATTCGTTTTAAATTCACCTTTGATTTTTTCAGAAGACCCTCCCATTCCATTTCCATTTGGATCTCCGCCTTGAATCATAAAATCTTTTACGACACGATGAAATGTTAAGTTATCATAAAATTTTTCATGAATTAATTTTTGAAAGTTCGCAACAGTAATGGGTGCAATATTTGGATATAATTCAAATAACATAACCTCTTTATTACTCATTTCAATTTTTACATAATTTGTTTTTTCTTCCGTTTCTTGATAAGACATATTTTCAATTTCTCCTTCTGTTTTATTGTTTCCACAACCTCCTATTAATAAGAGTATCATAATACTAAAAATTACAATAATTTTCTGTTTCATTTTTTATCCTTTCTTTTATATTTTAATAATTCTTCTTTTTTTTCTTTAGAGACACGATAGGAATCTCTTATTTTGCTAATCGTTTTATTCATGGTAAAATCATTTATTTTCGCTTTTTTCAAATAATTTTCTGTTTCTATAGGATAATATATATACATTTCTGCTAAAAGCCAAGAGGTGGCCATATTAACGTAATAATGGTTCGTTGTAATTTCATTTACACATTGAAATATTGTTTCTAAATATTCTTGGTTTATATAAAAATTTAAAATCGTAACGAGTCCCACACGAATGGTAAAGGGGTCTATTCTTTTTAATAAACCACAAAAATAATCAAAATAATTTTTAGGGTTTTTAGCTACGATTTTAAAACTATTACAAAAACTATCGCAGATTGCCCAATTATCTATTTTAGGCAAATATTTTTCCAATTGTATTAAAAAATCATTTTCATCTTCTAAACTTGCAATTACTAAGCCTTCTATTAATACTTCTTCATAAAAATCATTTTGACAAAAGGAAAAAAACGACATCGTATCTGTTTTACTAATTTGTTTTGCTATTTGGCGTAATTTAGGAACGGATATGCCTAAAATTTCATATTTAGTAGTTGTTAATTTTTTATGAAATTCACGATATTTTAAATCGGCTAATTTCCTTAACTCATTTCGATATGTTTGATATAAATTTTCATTCCATTTTTCTTTTGTTATATTTTTCATATTTTAAGTATAACAAAATGCTTTATGATTTGCTATATAATTCTATCATTTAATGAATTAATGTCATCCAAATAATACAAATAACGCCAAGGATTAATGATAATGTTTTTTTCCAATTCATTTTGTCGGTTTTTTGTATTACTGAAATCATTACAACAAAAAATAATTGCAATTTCATAATCAATGTCACTAAAACAGGAGTTGAATCAATGTAAGCAAATTGATTTAAAATACTAGTAATTGCAAAAATCAAGCCAGTTGCTATACACATCATATAAAAATTTTTTGAACGTTTTTTCTCCATTTTGGGAATTTCTTTTTTTCGTTTTTGATATAAAATGTAAAAAATAGGAATGGAAACAAAAATGTATATTAAATTAATACCAAACTCATTTGCTCCTTTGCTACTTGCAAGTTTTATAAAATAAGGTTCCGAAGCATAAAAAATAGTGGATGTAATTAAAATAAAAATATTTTTCAAATCAATTTTTTTGTTTGTTATTTCAGCTTTCATTTTATTGGTTTCATAAGAAAAAAGATAGATGGAAAGAAAAAAAATTAAAAATAAAACGAAAAAAATTAGTTTCGGTTTGATATAACCAAGGGCAATATCACAAATTAATATAATAAATAAACTTCCAGAATCAATTAAGTTTGCAAGACCAATGGGTAAAGTTTGAATTGCTTTGGTATAACAAAAATCTCCCCCTACCATAGCAAGAGAATATATTACAATGACACCAAAGGAGATTAATGTAATTTCAATTCCACCCACAAGAGAAAAGAAAAAAGTAAAGATTCCTGTAATAAAATTCATCCAAAATAAATATTGATATTCATTGTATGTTAATAATATCTTTTCTTCTAGGGTATCTCCGATAGAATGAATTACACTCCATGATAAGGCAGCTTTTTTTCCTTTCATATCATCACCTCACCTATTTTTCATTATATCTTTTTTTAAAAGAAAATCTCAACTATTTATTGACAAATATTGTCAATTGTATTTTCGAATGGATCTGCTATACTTTTATAGAACGTTTGTTCTAGAAAGGCATTTTTATTATGGAACGGAAAGAACGTCATATTTTATGTATTGATTTGAAAAGTTTTTTTGCTTCTGTGGAATGCATTGCTCGAGGATTAAACCCCTTTACTACTCCTTTGGTTGTTGCCAATCCAAAACAAGGAAAGGGTGCAATTACTTTGGCGGTCACTCCTTATTTAAAAGCTCAAGGGATTAAAGGAAGAACAAGACTTTATGAAATTCCCAAAAAAATTCCTTATCAAATTGTAAGTCCTAGAATGAACTTATATTTGGAAAAAAGCAAAGAAGTAGTAAGTATTTATTTGGACTTTGTTGCAAAAGAAGATTTGCATGTTTACTCGATCGATGAGTGTTTTTTAGATGTTACTTCTTATTTAAATTTATATCATACTTCAGATGAACAATTAGCAATGAACATTTTAAAAATGGTAGAAAAGAAAACTGGTCTTACCGCTACTTGTGGGATTGGTCCTAATCTTTTAATAGCCAAAGTAGCTATGGATATGGAAGCCAAAAAAAAGAAAAATGGAATTGCCAAATGGTCAAAAGAAGACATTCCTACAAAATTATGGCCCATTTCTCCCCTTTCTAAAATGTGGGGCATTGGTCCTAGAATGGAACGAAATTTAAATCAAATGGGAATTTATTCTATTAAAGATTTAGCACATTATAATAAAAATAAAATGAAAGAAAAATACGGAATTATTGGAGAAGAATTAATCAATCATGCCAATGGCATTGATGAATCAAGAATTCAAGATTTTAAAATTCCACCAAAAGAAAAATCATTTTCTCATAGTCAAGTATTGTTTAAAGATTATCAAGAAGAGAATGGAAAATTAATTTTACGAGAAATGATTGAGGTAGTTTGTGTTCGATTACGAAAACATCATATGGAAGGTAGTGTCATAGGTCTTGGAATCCATTATTCAAAAAGTATTGGAGGTGGATTTTATCATACGATGAAATTAGATAGTCCCACTGATGATGCAGAAATTATTTTTAAAACATGTGAAATTTTATTTTGTAGATATTATGAAGAACTTCCTATTCGAAAGATTACAATTTGTGTTGGACAATTGTCAAAAAAAATTGGAATGCAATTAACTATTTTTGAAAATTTTGAACAAAAGAAAAAAATAGAACAATTTCATGAAATCGTCGATGAAGTAACATTAAAATTTGGAAAAAACAGTTTATTAAAAGCAGCGAATCTTCTTCCAGATTCTACAGCAATAGAACGAAATAAAAAAATTGGAGGTCATCAAGCATGAGCGATCGCGGTATGATAAAATGGATGCCTTTTGATTCGGTATCTTCTAGTAAAAAAATGGTTCAAAGTATTTTGTCAGAAAAAAGTAAAATTCCAAAACCAAAATTATCCGAAGAACAATTGCAAGAATTAGAAGAAAAAATATGGGAAGGATTTCACAATCAAATTCCTTTACGGATTGTTTATTTTTTTCGAGGTAGATATCAAGTAAAACAAAATTTACTTATTTTAGAAATTCAAATTGCACACAAGTGCATTCGCTTTGAAGATCAAAGTATTTTGTATTTTGATCAAATTCTAAAAGTTAGTTTTTAAAAAAGAAAGCTCAAAACTTTCTTTTTAATTTTCTTTTAATTTAGCAAAGTCATTTTTACGATTGATGTAGTCTTTTAATAAAGCATATAAAATAGAAGAAATCGGAACACTGACTAACATTCCTAATATTCCAAAGCAACTTCCTCCTACTGTTACAGCCATCATAGTCCAAATTGCGGGAAGACCAACAGAATTTCCAACTACTTTTGGATAAATTAAATTTCCTTCTATTTGTTGTAAGAATAAGAAAAAGATAATAAACCAAAACGCACTTGAAAAACTTGTTACACTAATTAATAAAGCTCCAACTACCATAGCAATAAAAGCTCCAAAGATTGGAATTAAGGCTGTAATAGAAACCAAGACCGAAATAGATAAAGCGTATGGAAAACGTAGTAGAACCATTCCTACAAAAAACATTCCACCTAAAATACATGCTTCTAAGCATTGACCGCTAATAAATTTACTAAATGTTTTATTCGCAAGTTCGGTAACTTTAAAAAATCGTTTTACATATTTTTCTTTTATAAATGCTTTTAATACGATACGAAATTGAATTGCTAATTTTTCTTTTTCTGCTAAAACGTAGAATGCAAAAATAATAGCTATAATTAAATTTGCTACTCCTGAAATTACAGAAAATACAAAGCTAACGGAAGTTGTTAATAAACCACTCCCAATATTTTTTAAAAATCCTTCTAATTGAATTTTTAATCCTTCGGGATTTAAATCAATCTTATCGGTCCATTCTTTTATTTTTGGATAGTCTTGTGATAAATTCTCAAGTTGTTTTTCCGTTTCTGTCATGACTGTTGGCAATTGATTAGCAAACGAGGTAACAGTTTTTCCAAGGTCTGGTATAATTAAAGCAACAACAAAAATAAAAATTAATAATACCGTTATAACGGATACACTTAAAGAGATTCCTCTTTTTAAAGAATGATTTAATACTTTTCCATTTTTCTTTTTATCTAATCTTTTTTCAATCATATTCATTGGAACATTTAAAATAAAAGCAATAATAAGACCTAATAAAAAGGGAGAAAAGATCGATAATATTTGTTTTAATATTTGTAATACTATCGAAAAATTACTTAATACGATATATAAAATAATTCCAAAGGCAACAAGTACCATCCCATTTTTTAATTCTTGATCAATTTTATTTTTCATAAATTTTTTCCTTCTTTTCTGGTTTGTTATTATATCATGTTTTAAAAGAAAAACAAAATGAACTATGATTTAGATTCATTTTGTTTTTTATAATCAAAGTAAACTTTTATTAAATCGGGGTCATTTTGATTTTTGGGTAATTTGTTCATATCAAAAAATTTCATTTCTTTGGACTCTGAATCCCATTTTAGTTCTCCACTATATTTTGTAATGAGATATAAAACTGTGTTATTAATCACAACATCGCCATTTGGATAAACATTTTTTCTAGATAAGCCAGAAACTACTTTCAATAATTTTAAATCTTCTTCTTTTACTTCTAAATTTGTTTCTTCTTTAATTTCTCTTAGGATGGTATCTTCAAAACGTTCTCCTAATTCTTGACAACCTCCTGGTAATCCCCATTGATTCCGATCCATTCTACTTTGTAACAAAATTTCGCCATTTTCATTTTCAATGATAGCAGCAGCTCCATCTTGCAACAAAACAAATTGATGCTCTATTTTTTCAGGCATACAAAGTCTAGTAAAAACCGGATAACCAATTTGTTTACTTAATTCGATAATCTGACTTACATCCATTTTTTCTATTTTTGCAATTAATTCTTCATGGGAAAGTTTGTTATTCATTCGATCACCCAAATAGATTTTAATCAAAAAAGATTTCTTTGTAAAGTTCTTTATACTATAATAAGTTTAGGTGATATGATGAATCAACTAAAAAAATTGCTTTATTATTTTGCAATCATTCTTTTTCTTCTTTTCTTTTTCTGTGGAACTTTTGAAAATGGTATTTTGTTTACTATTCTTTCTTTTTTACTAATATATTTCTTTGTTAATAAATTTCCTATCAAAAAGTTTTCATTTTTTCTAATTGGATTTTGTTTATTTACCAAAATTATAGTTGTTGTTCTTTTTAAAACACCATTAACAGGTGATTTCATTTTAATGTATGATACAGCGAAGCATATTCTTACAGAAGGAATTTTTACTTTAAAGCATTCTTATTTTGATTGTTGGGGCTATCAGTTATTTCATGTTTTTTATGAAGCGATAATGCTTTCTATCATTGATAGTATTTCTTTTTTAAAAATTTTAAATTGTATTTATTCTACTATTTCTACTGTATTAATTTATTTGATAATAAAAAAATTAACCAGTGAGAAAACGGCACAAATTACTTCATTACTCTATGCAATTAGTTTTTACCCTCTTTATTTAAATACAATTTTAGGAAATCAACAATTAGGAATAATGATTGCCTTCATTGGTATTTATCTTTTGCTTTATCAAAAAAATAGTTTCAAATTATTAGCACTTGTAGGAATTCTTTTTGGAATAAGCCACTTAGAGCGAAATGAAGGGATTATATATCTTCTCACTTCCCTTGCCTATCTTTTCCTTCATATGGATAATATCAAAGACTTTCTTTACAAAGCCACTGTTCTTACCGCTTGTTTCTTTTTTATTACTTTAGGTTCTTCTTTTCTTGTAAAATCATTTGGTATTAATGACATCGGGTTTGGAAATGCAAATCCTGAATGGAAATTTCTTTTAGGATTCAATAAAAATACTTTTGGAAAATATGATATTAATGATGAAATTTATTTAGGAGATTTAGAAGCAGAAAAAAAAGAAATTAGAAATAGAATTACTAATTTTAAAGAACTTCCTCGTTTGTTTTATGAAAAAATTCGAATTCAATTTTTGTATGAAGATTTTGGTACTTCTTTTGATGAAACCAATTTTCATTTATCAACGAATAAGTTCAAAAATACAATTTTCAATTACACAAGAGTTATGAATGTTACAATTATTCTTTTGGCTTTTTTAGGAATTGTTAAAAATCACAACAGAAAAAAAGAAAGTTTCTTTTTCATCATTAATTTATTACTTTTCTTCTTTGTTTATCTTCTGATTGAAATTTGTGCTCGTTATTATTATTATCCTCAGATCACAATATTTATCTTAGCGAGTCTTGGAATAGAAAGAATAAATTTTTTTCTAAAAAATAGAATTGTCAAAAAAAATCTACTATAAAGGAACTCATACAATCTTATTAATTTATTATCTCTTTTGTCGATATTACATACAAAATGACCAAAAGTTTAGCTAATAGTTCTATTATAAAAGAATTATTTCTAATTATATTTGATATGAAATAAAGAATGATAAAAACTTAAAAATTCAGTATATTTTGCACCTGTCTTTAATATTTAATGAACCATATTAAGTTTTCATTTGCAAAACTCGCCGAGTGGATTCGATAAATTTGTGTTATTTTTCATATTAAAAAGCGCCTTGTTTTTTCTTGCTTACATTCTACTATATTAGAAAGTAATTACATAATTTAGTAACTACATTTATTTTTGAAAGCCTTCTTCTAACATTCCATTCAATTTTATTTTGATATGCTTCATTTGCTTTTAATAGTTCAAATTCTTTAATATGATATAACTTAAAACTTGTAGCCAAAGAGGCAAACTCTAGTGCCATATCATGGTCTGCGTAGGTACCTTTACTATATCTTCCACTACTAGAAATTATACCAATAGCATTAGTTCTCTTTTTCCATTGACTTGGTGTTTGTAAAAGCATTGTATCCAACTTCATTAAATAGTTCTTCTTACCAAGAATAAAAATCAAAAGAATCTTTATTTGTCATCCATTTATTAATTACATCTGCAGAATTGTTAGGATTTTTATATTTTGATAAATCAGTTAGAGAAATATAATCAACATTTTCTACTCGCATAACACCAACAAGATTATCATTAATATTTATTTCTGTTTTTTAATTACTTCATTTTTCTTTTAAATCCTTTTTTAATTATTATATTATACCATTTTATTCATTATTTATAAATACAAAAGGCTCGGAAATTCCGAGCCATCACTTGAAAATTTAGCCCCACATCAAGCACATACTCAAGTGAAACAAATATAAACAGAACCACGGGGGTTCGGATATATACTTCATGGTGCGTTGAAGAAGAAGTCGAATCACTTTTTTACAAACATTAATAGAGAGTAATAATTACTAACTAAGATAAGTATAGCATTATTTTATAATTTAAGAAACAAAAACAGACTAATTGTATAAATTAATCTGCTTGTAATTTATCAATTACATTAGGCTCAAGAAATGCCCTACAACTCCAATAATACTTCCTAAAACGACAGACATAATTGTCATTGCTACTGGACTTTTTTTATCTTCTTTTGCTACTAGAATAATTACTGGAATAGCCATAAGTATAGAAACTATCCCACCTCTTAACCACCACAAATTTTCAAACCAATTAATCCCAAAGATAACAAAAGGAACTATTAAATAATATACAAATGCTGATAGTGTTGAGTATTTATCAACTTTCATTTTAATCATTGGTAATATATCTATTACTCCTGCAACTATTCCAATTAATAATGTTAATAAGAAATTCATTTATTTCACCTCCTTTTTATATGTTTGATTGCAAGATTTACAAGTAATTTTCATTTCATAACTATTCACTTTATTATTCAATATTGTAATTAAAGGCTCATTATCTTTAGAACAACAAAATCTATTTTTCACGATGATTAATTCATCATTTACTTATTGTAATTTAGCAATTGCTTGTATTTTATTTTTCATCTTTTTATAAATTAAACATATAACTATAAATGAAATTATTTGTGCTATTAAAATCCTTACTATTTGCAATTCATCTGCTTTTGTATTAGTTACTATATGAAGCACATTTGTAGCAATAATATTATTAAATAAATGA
>CAOKKL010000011.1 GCA_948469065.1 uncultured Mycoplasmatota bacterium
ACTAATATGTTCAAGAAAAGGAAAAATATGAACATACTAGTTTACAATTTATAATATCATACTTTCTCATTGAAAATAATAAATTTTTTTTATTTATAACACTTATTTTACCTTTAAATTTAAACAAAAAAATCAAAGCTATTTATTATGAAGCTTTGATGTAATTAATTTTAGAAAATTTTTCTTGTCCTCTTTTTTTACTTCTACAATTTCCTTTTTAAATAAAAGTTGATATAAAATACTTGGATGCATTAAAAAATCAATGGAATCTGCTTTATCTACTAAAGTAATAAGCCAACTTTCTTTATATTTAGGTAATCGTTTATTTAAAGGAAACATATGTTTTTTGATGATATCTTCTATTTTGGGATTTATTTTCTCTGGAAAATATTTTATGGCATTTTTTCTAGCTTGTTCTGCATGAACAAAGCCATGTTTTTTTAAAAATGGTTTTTTTTCTTTGTTGGTCTGCCAAGGTTTATCATAAAAGTCGTGAAGAATTCCTCCAATGGCTGCGGCTTCATAATCCCATCCAAATTTTTTGGCAATTTTATAAGAATCAAAAGATACTCTTAATGTGTGTTCGTAAACAGTTTCTCCAATGTGATGCATGTAAGTTTTTCTTTTTTTAAATTCTGGATGTTCTAATATTGGCTTTACAATTTTAAAAAATTCTTTGTATTCTTCAATTAATTTTTTTTTTTACTTTTCATATCAATGTAATTCATAATATAAGAAAATAAACTACATATTTGCCACAATACAGTAAAGTAAATTAAATAATTTATTGGAACGTTCCAAGAAGCAAATACAATATCCATAAGTCCTATTATAATTGTGATAAACACAATCCATGTTTTAATTTTTCCAATCATGAGTGAATTAGCAATACCTTTTTTTAAATAAAAATAAAGATTTAAAAAAGCTATAATACATTCTAATATTAAAACATAAAAGAAAGAAAAATTACGAACAATTAAAATAATCAATAAACCTATAATTAAAAATTTATCTGCAATCGCATCTAATTTTGCTCCTATTTCACTTTCAACTTTCCATCTTCTTGCTAAAATTCCATCGAAAAAATCCGTTAAAGCCACAAGAATAGCAATACCAATTAATATATTAATATGATTGGTTAATCCTAAATAAACAATAAGTGGAGTTAAAAAAATTCTAGAACATGTAAGCATATTGGGGATTATTTTTTTGTATTTTGCCATCTTCTCACTTCTTTTCTAAAAATTATTATATCAAATTTTTTTTTATAAAAAAAGACACTATATTTTATGCAAGTGTCTTTATAAATATTTTTTCATTTCTTCTAAATTATCTTGTTCCACTTTTAAAAATTCTTCAATTAAATTTTTAATTTCTTCATCTTGTCCCTGATATTCATTTTTTATTTTAGCAACTTCAATAATTCCTTTATTATTTCCTTCCATCATCATTTTGGCTATTTGACTGTCCGAATTATCGATTTTTGTTTTTACTTCACTCATCATTTCACTGCTTTTTTTTGCCATAGTTCCTAATTTTTTTTCTTCACAACCATATTTTTTTAAAATCGATACGGTTTTTTCACAAAGATTTTCATATTCATTTCTTTGACTTTGTAAAGATTCTCTCAAATTTTCTTTGGTTGCTTTTTCAATTACAGAATCTATCCCAATCGTTCCCATTTCTGCTGTTTGATATAATTTGTTTAAATATTTTGTTTCTTCGTTTTCACGCATTTCATTTTCTTTCATTTTATCACCTATTGTTAAAATGAACAAAAAACAATCTTTTTATACTTAAATTTCTTGAACAACTGCAATTATCATTGGTTTACATTCGGTTTCACTAAATAAATATTTACTTAATTCTGTCCGAATTTCTGTTTTAATTTTATTATATTCAATAAAATTGTCGATAATGTTTCTAGTAATTACTTCTTCACTAATTTTTTTGATTTCACTAATAATTTCTTTTGAATCTTTTACATAAATGAATCCTCTTGTGGTTACTTCAGGCCCCACTAAAAGAACTTTATCTTTTTTACTAATGGTTGCACTAATTAAAACAATTCCATTTTCACTTAACATTTCTCGATCTTTTACAACAAGTTCTCCGACATCATCACTACTTTTTCCATCAATTAAACAAGAGCCTACTTTGATCGATTTAAAATTATCTAACAATTTACCATTTTCTATTTCTACTATATCGCCATTTTGCTTTAATAAAATATTTTCTGCTGGAATTCCTAAATCACTTGCTAAGTTCGCATTTCCAACTAAATAACGATATTCTCCTTTTACAGGCATATAGTAAGTAGGATTTAATAAACGAATCATTAACATTAAATCTTCACTGGATGGATGTTGTAATATATTTTTATCGCTTGGAAGACCAACGATTCTACAACCCGCCATCGCTAAATCATTTTCAAGTTTTACTAACAATTTTTCATTGGAATCATATCTTGGTTCTGCAAAACAAATGGCGTCTCCTTTTTTTAAAGAAATGTATTTGTCGTATCCATTTACTATTTTACTAATTGAAGCGTAAGGAGTTTCTTTATCATCGCATATTAATAGAATAGAATTTGTATCATTTATATTTGATAAGTCTCCAATTAAATCTTCTTTCACATGTAAATAGCCTTCTTTTTGTGCAAAATGAATTACATTTTGTAATTTCTTTCCCATAACAACTATTTTTCGATGACTATTTTCCGCTGCACTTAAAATATCTTGAATGGTATAAAGATGTGTTGATAACACAGAAAACATGATTCTTCCTTCTTGTTTATTTAAGACATCTTTAAAAAATCTAGAAAGACGATGACTTGGAGAAGTATGACCTATATGCTCTGAAAAACTAGATTCCGATAACAAACACAATACTCCTAATTTACCTATATAGGCAATTTTTCCTAAGTCCATAGAATAAGCCCCTGACATCATAGGGTCGATAATAAAGTCTCCTGTATAACAAATAGCTCCATCTTTCGTATTTAACACATACATTACAGAATCTGGACAACTATGATTGACACTAATTGGAAAAATACTCGTTCTTCCAAAATTTATTTTTTTATAAGGAAGAATTTCCATAATATTCTTTTCTGGAACTCCAGATTCTAATAAAACATATTTGGTATACTTGGTTGCATAAAGTTTAATTTCTGGAATTGTTTTAACTAAATCAGCAGCTCCTCCCATATTTTCATAATGTCCGTGGGTTAAAAATACTCCTTTGATTCTTTTTTTGTTTTTTTCTAAATAATCAAAATCTGGAATAATATAATCAATTCCATAAGAAGTACCAACTGCATATTTTAGTCCACAGTCAAAAATAAATAAATCTTTATCTACTTCGATACAATAAGTATTTTTTCCAGATTCATCTAATCCACCCAAACTAAAAATTTTGATTTTACTCATTTTCTTTCATTCCTTTTCTAAATTAAAAAAATTTTTTAAAGTTTTTTTCGTGAATTCATTATAACAAAAAAAAAAAGTCTTTTCAACTTAATTTGAATTTGTCTTTTTTCTTATTATTTTAGTATTATTTTTCTTTTATAACTCAGATATTCTTCCATATTTTCAAAATGATTTTCTTTAATTTCTGCTTGCAATGTTTGATAGAATTTTTTCTCTCTCACTTGTAACTTTACCCACTTTTGCCATTTCCTTTTTTCTAACTGATTTAACTGATAAGAATAAAATATTAAATAGTATATACTTTTTGCTAATATATAATGTATCTTGTCTTGATTTTTTAATGAACTGTATTCTTGTGCTACCAAATATTTATCCGTATCACAAAGTTGAAAAAAGCTTGATGTTACACAGTAGCTACCAAAATTAATATCATTTGGAACCACTTTTTTTGGTGTTAATTCTAATTCAATGTCTAATATTAATTCTTCTACAAATTGAACTAAAGCATCAACTTGAAATTGGGATAAACAAAGATTGTTTTCATTTCTCTTGTCTAGGTAATCCATCACAATACCACAATAGATTCCGTTTTCATCTAATAAAATATCTTTTGGAAAAGTAATTCTTTTTGTTTTTAATTCCTGAATAAAGTAAGTAACTTTATCGAAATCCATTCTTCCTCTTTTTTTTCTTGTTTCATTATCATATTTTAATATTTTTAAAGCTAGCTTTTCATAAAGATATAAAGTTCCATCTGTTCCTGAACCAATTTTAGGCAAATTTTCTATATTTTTAATTTCGTGTAAATTACTTGCAAAATTTACTTGCATTTTAAAAACCCCTCTTTCATTTTAGGGGTTACTATAACACTAAAATTGTTTTTTTACAAGACTATTTATTTTTTTTAAGAGTTGTCGTTTGTTTCTAATATTAATTTGCTTAGGGGTAAAATCGTTAGCCCTTTATAGTTTATCTGATTTAGAACAATTTTAATATCTTCTAATTTGGCAGTTTCTTCAATAAAAATGATGGAGCCACTTTGTATTTTTCCTTTTATATTAGCAAGATTGGAACGATTTAAATTAAGACTTGGCTTTACCAAATATTTTCTATCTTTTAAACAAGTATCTTTGTTGTAATTGTTCACAATACATATTTTTTTATTTTGATGTAAAGAATCCAATAAATTATCAGTTTCTTTCATATATTTCGAATCATTATTAATTTGTTCCAATGTAGAATCTCTTTTTAGAGTATCTTTTGTAACTAATAATGATGCTTCTATTTGATTTTTTTGAAAGTAATCTATAAATTCTTTTTTATTAGAAAGAATGATTGCGACGCTTTTTTTACTTGCATTGCCTTCCATAATAATTTTATCTTTATTATCTTCTAAAGAAACTTCTGGCTTCACTTGATCAAAAATTAAATAATATTTATTGAAAGCTCCAAAGGATTTCATCTTCTGAAAACTTTTTTCAGCATTGACTTCTAAGCCATTTACCCCAGGAATTATGGTGTCTTCTTTTATAATGGCATTGACATAATCAACATTAGTAGAATTTGATACATCTTCAATTGTTTCATAAATGGGGTCGCTTTTTCTCATAAATAACGCTATTTTTTCGGTATAGTAAAAGCTAAATAACATAATTGCTATAATTCCAAAATATTTATAAAACTGTTTCAAAGTTATCACCAATATAAGTATATTCTTATCTTTTAAAATTCATTATCATTTTCTACCACGAATTTTTTTATTTTTAAAATCTTATCTTCTGGTTTTTCTAAAAGAAAATCATAAGTTTCTTTTTCTTTTCTTAAAGCAATTAGAAATTTTTTTTCTTTTTCTATTTCTGTTGTATCTTCTAAAAGAGATGTAACGGTAATATTTAACGCATCCGCTAATTTTCGTAATGATTTCATGGTTGGATTTTGTAAACAATTTGTATACGCATAAATACTACTTTTACTCATATGCAAGACATCAGCTGTTTTTTGATAGGTATAATGATTCTCTTTTTGAAATTGACTTAGTATTTTACTTATCTTCTCCATGTGTTTCTCCTTTATATTTTGGCGCTACAAAATTAATTGATTGAGCGATGATTTCGGTAACATATTTTTTGTTTTGAGATTCATCTTCATAAGAACGTGTTTGAATTCTTCCACGTAGGGCGATTGCATCTCCTATTTTACAATATTTACTTGCATTTAAAGCAATGCCATTCCAAAGAATACAGCGAATAAAATCTGCTTCATAAATTCCTTCTTGATTTTTATAGTTTCTTGGAACAGCTAAATCAATTACAGTTCTTTTTTTATTTGTTTCAAATTCTTCTAAAATGGGGTCAGCTGCTAATCTACCAACCAAAATAACATTGTTCATAGTTTTCCTCCTTTCTGACTCAATATAGCAATTTCTTTTTTTAGTTACAAAATGATAATTTAATACTTTTAAAAAAGAAAAAACACAGTTTTTCATATTCTGTGTTTCTAAAAAATAAAATTTGTATTTCTATATTTTCTTTTTTTTATTTATTCTTTAATCAATCGATTTAATTCGACAGCATATTCCATTGGTAATTCTTTTTTAAAATCTTCAATAAATCCCATAATTAATAATTCTTTGGCTTGAAATTCATTTAACCCTTTACTCTTTAAATAAAATAATTTCTCTGCACTTATTTTTGAAACACTTGCTTCATGTTCTAATGTAGACGTATCATTATTTAAACTATTTTTCGGATAAGTGTCACTTTTTGAATTTTCATCTAATAAGATCGTATCACATTTAATATGTGCTTTAGAATGATGGGCATTTTTTCCAATCATCGTTGTTCCACGATAATTTGCTACTCCTTTTTTTTCAGCTATGGATTTACTCACAATATTACTTTTGGTATAAGCTCCTAAATGAATCATTTTGGCTCCAGCATCTAAAAATTGATTTTCTTTGGCATAAGCAATACTAATTGAATTTCCAGTAGCATAATCTCCTTTTAAAATACAAGAAGGATATTTCATTGTTACTTTGCTTCCAATGTTTCCATCCACCCATTCCATCAAACCATATTTTTCAACAATAGCTCTTTTGGTTACTAAATTATAGACATCTGTAGACCAGTTTTGGATAGTGGAATAACGACACTTTGCATGGTTACCTATAAATATTTCTACTACTCCTGCATGCAATGAATTTTTTGAGTAACTTCTAGCAGTACATCCTTCAATATAAGAAAGTTCTGCATAATCTCCAACAATAATAATTGTTCTTTCAAATTGTCCTAATGATTCTGTATCAATTCGAAAATAACTTTGTAAAGGTCTGTCAAGTTTTGTAAAAGGAGGAATGTAAATAAATGTACCTCCACTCCATACCGCACCATTTAAAGCTGTATATTTATTTTCATTATATTTTACTAACGAATTAAAGTATTTTTTAAATAAGTCTGGATGTTTTTTTAAAGCTTCATCTGTACTCATAAAAATAATATTTTCTTTTGTTTTTTGATGATGGTAAATCACTTCACTTTCATATTGATTACTTACCCCATCTAAATACTTTTCTTCCGCTTCAATCACCCCTAAATCGCCAAATAATCCTCTTGTATTCTCTTCTATTTTTTTCCAATCATTTTCCACTTTTTCGCTAGTACTTTTGTAGTATAATATTTCATCAAAATCAATATCCAAATGAGGTCCAAAATTAGGATTGTCAAGTTTTAAAAACTCTTGATATGCTCGTAGACGAAATTCGAGCATCCAACTAGGTTCTTTCTTTTTTCTTGACAGTTGTTTGATAAATTCTTCGTTTAATTTTTCTTTCATTATTAATCACTTTTTCATTATACCTTATTTTTCTGTAAAGTAACAATTGAAATTTATAAAATTGATTGATATAATCTTTTTAGAATATGGAGGAGTGTGTATGAATTCTGGGGCTTTTATCTTAAATGATAATATTATGCATTTAGAGTCTTGGATGCAGCAGAATGAAGCGCTACGTGATAATTTATTGGTAGAAGGTAGCGATTTAGTGTGGAAAAATGGAGATATGATAGAAAGAGTAAATATAGAGAATTTTTATTTACCTACGCTTCTTTATAATGAAAACTTTCAAAGAGATATTCAAGATTCTAATAAAATTGATGCCGAGGATTTATTTCATATTATTGAAGTTCACGTTTTAGCTCAAGAATTCCAAACGGATTTTATTACCAATCAAACAATTGTTGAGTTTCAATATTTAACGGATCAAAATAATGAACCTTTTATTGCTTTTCGAGATAATGAAGGGAAGTCATATAAATTAAAAAATGATTTACAAGAATCTTTTCAAATTTATCATAATTTAAAAAGGGAACAAGGGGAAGTAAAACTAGAAGATTTTAAAAGAGAATTGGAGAAATTGAACCATGAATCAAAATAATCGAGCAGAAAAAGCTACAAAAATTATAGCGTATACAAAAGTATTTAGAGAATATACCTCTGCTAATGTGATAAGCATTGCAGATAAATTAGAAAGAGATGCGGAACAAGCATATGTTATGGGTTCTTCTGGAGCAGAAGCTGCAATCATTACAATTCAAGAAGTTGCACGTCGTCATGAAGAAAAAGAAATAGGAAGAAGAAATCAAAATACTAGAGTGAGAACTCCAGATGGTATTTCTGGTTTTATTAATGCTTCTATTTTGATTTATTTTATATTAATTTTTGGAGTATTAATTGCTTTAAGTTTAATAATTTTTCAATTTTAGGAATGTATTTTTTCCTTCCTCCATATATTTAATTAGAAATGAGGAGGAATTATGGAAATATTAAAAGTATCAAGCAAATCAAATCCAAGTAAAGTAGCAGGTGCGATTGCGAATATATATCGTGAACAAAAAGAAGTTGAAATTCAAACCATTGGAGCTGGCAGTTTAAATCAAGCCATTAAAGCAATTGCAATTGCAAGAGGTTTTGTTGCACCAAGTGGTGAAAATCTAGTTGTAGTTCCTGCATTCAATGATATTGTAATTAATGGAGAACAAAAAACAGCAATCAAACTAATTGTTTTAAACAAGTAAAAAGAACTTTTCTAGATGAAAAATTCTTTTTTTATATTCTCATAAATCTCTTCAATTATTTTCATTCCCGCATTTAATCTTTCGACTCTTGTTTTTCTTGAATTTATTTAAAAAATTATAGTTATCTTATTTCGTAACATTTTTTATAATCAAATCTTATTGATTATACTGATGCTAAAACATGCACTTTTTTTAGTTATCTCAACTAAATTTAATTTATTATATATATCAATTTTATAAATAATTTTCAATTATTTCCCTACTTCAATATAATTAATCTATTCGTTTAATTTGTAATTTTTTCCATTTTTTATTAGTTTTCTAACTCATGTTTTAATTCATCAGAACAATAAATAATTATATGTTCTAATCTTTCCTCATTGCTTAATACATAACTATTATGTTTAAACATTTCTCTTAATTTTTTATAATCACCATTAATGCTTTCATGACTTGCAACTATCATATCAATTTTAGATACATTTGTTAAATCAAGATATATTCCATTTATTTTGGCTAATATTCGATAAATACTCTTTGACTTCTACCATTACCTTCACGAAAAGGATGTAAAGCATTAATATCTGCAAATAATTCTACTAGTTTATTTAATATTGTTTCTTTATCATAACCTATAAAATATTTTTCTTTTTTTAATTTATTAAATACATCACTTGCAAATGTTTCTATATGCTCTGTTAAGCAAAATAAGTCTTGTTTAGCAATATTACAACTTCTAATTTCTCCTGCCCATTTATAAACATCTTGAAATAAATATTTATGAATATTTTTTAAATACTTAAAATCAAAATTTCCTTTTAAGGGCTTTTCATTTAATTCATAAGTTCTTAAAGATACAAGTTCTCTTTCTGCATTAAATAAATCCTCATCATTTGTAATATTAAGTTTGTTAATCAAAATATTAGTATCTTTATAACAGTAATCGCCAGTTTTTTCATAGGTATATTTGTATTTATTATTCATAGATTCTCCTATATTTATCTAACACCTTTTTTCGTTCTATTTCTGTTGTTGACTTCCCAGTTATACAATTATAAAGTTTTTGTTTTATTTCTTTAGTTAAAGGCATTCCCTCCTGGGCCATTGCACCATCAACTTTTTTTATTTTTTCTTGTATTTCTTTTTCTGTTTGCTTTTTATTATTATTCATTAAAATCACTTACTTTCTCAAGTCTTTGATGTAATTATTATATCACAAAAAGCTTAGCAATCATCAGTTTTACAGTAATTAATTTAGGCAAATTAAGTATTTTTAGCAATTTATTATTCAATTATATAGATAATTATTTACTACAATTTGTTAATGAAATTATTTTACTATTTAAAAAGTAAACCAATTGTACAAACATATTAAAAATTATTTTCTCTTAAAAGATAAAAGGTATTTTTTAATTTAGTATTTTTCTTTAATTAAATTGTCTTTAAAACATTAGATAAAATATACGAGTAATCATTAACTTTTAAATTCATTTTTTCTTCTCCCAACGTGCAAAAATACCACAAGGAAGAATTAATTTACTGTTATTCATTGGAAGACCTAACTCATCACTTGTAATCAACCCTTCTTTTTTTTGGTTGACTGTCAAATATAAAATATTCTCTAATATAGTTTTAGATAATCCTGTACTATAAGAATTTATTAAAAATAATAATGGTTCATCACTTAATAATTCCGTACATAAATTTACTAATCCATATAAATCCTTTTCAATATTCCATATTTCATGTTTGCTTCCTCTGCCAAAACTTGGAGGATCCATTAAAATCATATCGTATTTATTGCCTCTTCTAATTTCTCTTTTGACAAATTTTACAACATCATCTACAAAAAAATGAATCGATTGATTTTCTAAATGATTACTTTTTACATTTTCTTTCGCCCAGTCAATCATCCCTCTTGAAGCATCGACATGAACTACTTCTGCGCCTTCTTTTAAAGCAGCAATCGAAGCAGCTCCAGTATAAGCAAAAAGGTTTAAAACTTTAACGGTACGATTGGAGGTTCTAATTTTTTCTCTTATGTAATTCCAATTGTACGCTTGTTCTGGAAATAAACCAGTATGCTTAAAACCCATTAATTTTAAATTAAACACCAAATCTTGATAAGTAATTTGCCATTCTTCTTTCATTTTTGGATTTAAAATATTCCAAAAACCACCACCTGTATTACTTCTTTCATAACGAGCGCTCACCTTTTGCCACAAACTAGGATTTGTTTTATCTGTCCATATAATTTGTGGATCTGGTCTAACTAAAATTATTTGATTCCAAGATTCTAATTTTTTTCCATCTGCCATATCTAAAATTTGATATTCTTTCCAATCATTTACAGATTTCATATTATCACTCTTTCGTTAAATAAATCATAATCGGATCAATTAGCTCTAAAATACCATGAATAAAGAAAAAATAACCTAATACTAATATTTTTATTTCTACAATATAATTTAGACTTATACTGGATAAGATTCCGATTAAAATAAAAATAATCAATAAACTAATTTCTAAAATCCAGTATTTGCTTTTTCGATCATGATAATAATCTGCTTTTTTTAATTTAATTAAAGATTGTAAAATAATCCATGTAAATAAAAGAAAAGCAAGTGTAGAAGGATTATTTAAATCCTTTTTTAAAAAAACCATTGCACCTACCATTAATGAAGCAATTGCTGATAATAATCCTTCATAATCGTGATTATCTTTTGTTAATAAAAATTTACCAAAGCAAATCATCATGTAACTTGCCATAGTAATTAAAAATAGAAAATTGATGTCATTTACTTTCATAATAGAACATAATAGTAAAAATACTCCAATTAATAAAAATAAAATAGCTGCACCAATATCAATCTTTGATTTTGTATTCACTTTCATTCCCTCTTTCTATCTTTATCTTACTTAGAGTTCTTTTCTGAGTCAAGAAATTATTAAAAATTTATCATTTCATAAAAGATTTTTAGTAATAGATTTCTAATTTTTTAATATTAATTATTTTTTCCCATCTATTTTTTATTATATCAAAAAATAGATATGTTTTTCATATCTATTCGATTTCTTCAAACTGACTGTTATAAAGTTCTGCATAGAATCCATTTTGTTTCATTAATTCTTCATGGTTACCTATCTCGACGATGTCTCCTTCTTTCATCACCAAAATTAAATCTGCATTTTTAATCGTAGATAAACGGTGAGCGATAATGAAAGAGGTTCTTCCTTTCATTAATTCATCCATTGCCTTTTGAATCAAAATTTCTGTTCTTGTATCTACATTACTCGTTGCCTCATCTAAAATCATAACTTTTGGATTTGCAAGAATTGCTCTTGCAATGGTTAATAATTGTTTTTGTCCTCCCGAAATATTATTGGTTTCTTCATTTAAAATCATATTATAACCTTCTGGAAGGGTTTGAATAAAATGATGAACATGAGCAGTTTTAGAAGATAGAATTACTTCATCGTCTGTGGCATTTAATTTTCCATATCGAAGATTTTCTAAAATAGTCCCACTAAATAACCAAGTATCTTGTAAAACCATTCCAAAAATATGTCTTAAATCACTTCTTTTAAATTCATTAATATTATGTCCATCAATTAAAATCTCTCCATCCAAAACTGTATAAAAACGCATCAATAATTTTATCATAGTCGTTTTACCAGCACCGGTTGGTCCAACAATTGCAATTTTTTGTCCAGAAGTAACTGAGGCATTAAAGTCTTTAATAATGGTTTTATCTTTATTATATCCAAAACGTACATGTCTAAATTCAATATTTCCTTTTATTTCATCTAGATTCAGTGGAAGTGTACCTTTGTCTTCTTCTTCGTCTTCTTCTAAAAATTCAAAGATTCTCTCGGCAGCTGCTAGCATGGATTGAATTTGATTCATGACTTGAGCTAATTGAGCAATTGGATGGGTAAAATTTTTAGAGTATTGAATAAATGATTGAATATTTCCAACGGTAATTCTTCCTTTGGCACAATAGTAAGCTCCAGCTATTGCGATAATCGCATAGTTTAAATTGCCAATAAAATTCATAATAGGATGCATTAGTCCAGAAAAAAATTGACTTTTCCATCCAGCTTCATATAAATGTTCATTTTCAATTTCAAATTCACCGATTAATTTTTCTTCGGCATTAAAAGCTTTTACAACTGTATGTCCACTTAACATTTCTTCTACTTGACCATCAACTGTAGCTAAATATTTTTGTTGATTTTGAAAGTATTTTTGACTATGTTTCATGACCATGGCTACAAAAATTGATGCAATTGGTAAGACAAGAGCTGTCATAATAGCTAAACTTATATTGATACTACACATCATGATAAAAATTCCTATTACAGTTACAATAGATGTAATTAATTGAGTAGCACTTTGATTTAAACTTTGTTGTAAAGTATCCACATCATTTGTAATAATTGAAAGTGTTTCTCCTGTTGTTTTAGAATCAAAATAACGCATAGGTAATTTTTTAATTTTTTCCGAGATTTCCTTTCTTAAACGATAAGTTGTTTTTTTACTAACACCTGACATGACCCATGCTTCCACGTAAGAAAATAATGCACTTAAAATATATAACCCAAGTAAAAATAATAATATTTTTGCTATAGCATCAAAATTAATTCCACCGGTATTGGTAACTTTGGCAATCAATCCTGTGTATAATTCTTGTGTCGCATTTCCAAGGATTTTTGGTCCTGCAATAGAAAAAATAGTACTTAAAATTGCGACGATAAAAACCACGATAATACCAATTTTATAAACGCCAACGTATCGAATTAATTTCTTTAATGTTCCTTTTAAATCTTTGGCTTTTTCCACCGTAGACCCAGGAGGACCCATTCTTCTAGCCATGTAATTCTTCCTCCTTTAACTGAGACAATGCAATTTCTCGATAGATATCACAATTTTTTAATAACTCTTTATGTGTACCAATTCCAACAATATTTCCTTTATCTAATACTATAATTTGATCGGCATGTAAAATTGTACTGATACGTTGTGCCACAATGAATATCGTTGCATTTTTTGTTTCTTCACTTAAAGCTTTACGTAAATTCACATCTGTTTTATAATCTAAAGCTGAAAATGAATCATCAAATATATAAATTTCTGGTTTTTTGGCAATAGCTCTTGCAATCGATAATCTTTGTCTTTGACCACCTGATACATTGGTTCCACCTTGACTAATTTCACTCTCAAACTTTTTTTCTTTTTCTAAAATAAAATCAAATGCTTGAGCAATTCTTGCTGCTTTGTCCATATTTTCATTGCTTTGATCATTCGTTCCGAATAAAATATTAGAACGAATGGTTCCACTAAACAAATTTCCTTTTTGAGGAACATATCCTATTTTTTCTCGTAAGTCATAAATTTTTACATTGCGAATATCTACTCCATCCACTAAAATTTTTCCACCTGTTACATCAAAGAATCGGGGAATTAAATTAATTAACGTAGATTTACCACTACCTGTTGATCCAATAAATGCGGTAGTAGTTCCAGGATTCGCTTGAAAACTAATATTTTCTAAGACATCTTCTTCCGCATCTGGATAACGAAAGTAAACATCCTTAAATTCTACTATCCCCTTTTTTTCATTTTGAAATTGTTCTGGATTTGGATTTTCGTTAATCGAATTTTCTTTATTTAGAACTTCGGCAATTCTTTTTACGGATACCCAAGCTCTAGGAAGCATAATAGATACCATAGAAAGCATTAAAAATGACATAATAACTTGCATAGTATAAGTAATAAAAGCCATCAGTGTTCCAACTTGAAGTGTTCCTAAATCAATTTGTTTGGCCCCTACCCAAACAATTAATATCGAAACTCCATTCATTATAAACATCATTGTTGGCATCATAATACCCATCACACGATTACAAAATAAATTTGTTTTAGCTAGTGACTCATTTGCTTCATCAAATCTTTTTTCTTCATGAATTTCTGTACTGAATGCTCGGATAACAGGAATTCCTGTTAAAATTTCTCGAGAAACTAAATTTAATTTGTCTACTAATTTTTGAACTAATTTAAATTTTGGCATTGCAAAAGAAAATAATATTAACAATAATACCATAATTAATCCAATTGCCAAGGCAATAACCCAATTCATGGAATTTCCCATTACTTTAATTAAAGCACCAATTCCTAAAATAGGACTATAAACAACAATACGCAACATCATGACAAAAAGCATTTGAATTTGTTGAATATCATTTGTACTTCTCGTAATTAAACTAGCAGTACTAAATTCATCAAATTCTTTGTTAGAAAAATTCATGATTTTTGTAACTACTTTATTACGTAATAGATAAGCAAATTTAGAAGCGGTTTTACTTGCTAAATAACCAATAAAAATGGCTACAATCATAATTAAAAAAGCAATTCCTACCATAATAAAACCATTTTGAAAGATATATTCCATTTGGAATTTATCTAAATTAATACCAATTTTTTCATATTCTTTTTTTATAGATTCTATCGCTATTTGTTCCAACATAGAAGATTCATAATTTTTCATTTCTTGTTTCATATTTGATAAAATTTGTTTTTTTACGTCATCTTCTAACAAATTAAAAATTTCTAAATTACTTTTTCCCTCTATTTTTGGAACTTTTAATTGATTTAACAATGGACTATTTTCTTGTTCTACCATTTCTACTAACATCATAAGATAAGAAATTTCTTCTTTTAAATTATCTTCTTCTTCCCTTGTTAATTCTTTTCTAACATAGAGTTCTTCTGGCGTATTAGAAAATATTTTCTTGTCTTTGTCTGTTAATTCTTTCAAAGATTTCTTTTCATAAATTGTTTTTATATCTTCTTTCTTTTCTGAAAACGCGATAATTGTTTCATAAGTTTCTTTTCGTAAATACTCTGGAATTGAACTATCAATTCCCTTTTCTTGAATTCCAATATTAATAATATTTGCTGTGTAATCTGGAAGTGATAAATCTCCATTGGCTTGAACAAATAATAATGCAATAATCACTAAAATTGGAATTGTAAATTTTTTTAATATACTACCAATATGTTTCATATTTCCTCCTTTTGCAATTTTATGCATGCCCTATCATTATATGTTAGCTATCTTGATAAGTCAATTTAAAAAAAGAAACTTTCATTTCTTTTTCACAATATTATTTTAAAAAATTTTTTGAAGTGTCATTCGAAAAAGCTTCAAAAAAAGGAACTCCAGTTTGCATAGTATAAATTATTTCGGTACCTAAATCAACGATTTGGCAAGATTCCAAACCCAATGTTTTTCCGATTTCACTTGCTTTTTCATTAATATATTTTAAAGATGGATTTGTTTTAGCAAAAGAGTCTAACTCTAATTCTATTACAAAATACTTTTCCATGTCATCAATTGAAATATCTCCAAAACTTGTTTCCCATTCTTCTCTAAACGAACGAAATGTTGTTGTAATTACTTTTAAACCAAGACCTTGTTCCAAAAAAGAAATAACCTCTTCTAAGTTGGTATGATTACAAAAAAACTTTACTATAAATTTTTCATCTCCCGATAAATGATTGTTAAAGTGTATTGTTAATTTTACAACTCCATTTTCTTCTTCTGTTATTCTTAAGATTCTATGATTATTTTGAAAATCATTTAAATTCGTGTCTAAATAAATTACTTTTCGCTCATAAGTTGGACGATGATTATTTCCGTTATAACACTGTTTTAGTTTTTCTTTTGCAGTTTGTATTAAAGCTGCAGATGCCTTTGGTATAATTATTTTTCTTTCTTTTTCCATTAATTTTATTTCTGGAATTAATAAATCTTCTTGATTTTCTAAAGCTAATCCAAATCCTCTCAGAAAAAAGTTTGTAATTTTCTTTTTTTCTGAAATTGGCAAAATACCTAATCGCATAATTTCAGTATTGTTTTTATCTTTTAATAATAAGGAAAGAGTATTTTCCTCTTCCAATAAATATATTTGATTTCCACAATTACTTAAGTCTTGATTTGAATGAATAAATTTTTGTTCCATATTTTTTCTCCTTATTTATATAATAAATAAATCATTTTTACTTTTTTTGCAAGTATATTACATTTTTTTGGATTTTTTTTCTTTTTTAATTTCTGTTACTATTTTTCTGATTTCTTTTCCCCACTCTTTTTCAATTTCTTTAATTTTTGCTTTAGGAATTTTTAGACGATAGTTTTCTTTTTCTTCTTCAGAAATTTCTTTGTAACAAAATTTATTATTTTCTAATGTAACTCCTAAATATACTTTTTTTAAGGCAAAAGGTTCAATAAACAAATTTGGATAAAAAAGTTTATAAGCATTTTGATACATTTCTATTTGAAATAATGCTAAGGTTTCATATGAAATATTTAATTTTATGGTTGTGATGATTTTGGGATGATTTAACTCCACACTGGCAACTGCAAAATCCGGAATTCCGGCATAAAAAACTGGCTTTTTTAAACCATAAGAGAAAAATGGTTCTGGACTATTCATCAAACTTTCTTCTATGATTTTATTTGCTTGTTCTTCACTCGTTATAAAATAGATTCCATGTTGTATGGCTTTTTTTATAATTTCATTTTTTAAAATATTTTTTGATTTTAAAGTCGGATTAATTCCAGGATTGACTAAAAAATTAGCTTTTAAATATAATTCTTCTATAATCACTTTAAACCACTTTCCCAGGTCCAGTTGCTTATTTCCGGTAAATCAATACCATATTCTTTAATGTATGTACGGTGTTTTTCTAACATTTCTTCACAGTAGTTTATCATTTCTTTTTTATTTGTTATATTTACATATTTCATGACCATTTCAGTAATATGGAAGCGATCAATTTTATTTAGTACTCTCATATCAAAAGGAGTAGTAATGGTTCCTTCTTCAATGTAACCACATACATGTAAATTTTGATTTTCTCTTTTATATGTTAATTCATGGATTACATTTGGATAACCGTGAAATGCAAATATAATTGGTTTATTTTTGGTAAATATATGATTATATTCTTGATCCGTTAAACCATGAGGATGAACCTCTTTTGGCTCTAAACGCATTAAATCGACAACATTTACTACTCTCACTTTTAGTTTTGGACATTTTTTTCTTAAAATGGTAACACAAGCCAAAGTCTCAAGGGTCGGTGTATCTCCAGCACAAGCTAAAATAACATCTGGTTCCCCTTTTTGATCGTTGCTGGCAAATTCCCAAATTCCAATTCCTCGCCGACAGTGAATTTCAGCTTGTTTTATCGTTAGCCATTGTGGTCTTGGATGTTTACTAGCAATGACTAAGTTAATATAATTATTGGTTTTTAAACAATGATCGAAGCATGATAATAATGAGTTTGCATCTGGTGGTAAATAAATTCTTATTGTATCGGCTTTTTTGGTTAATAAATGGTTAATGAATCCTGGATCTTGATGAGTAAATCCATTATGATCTTGTTGCCAAGCATGAGATGAAAGCAAAATATTTAAAGACGGAATTGGTTTTCGCCAAGAAATTTCATTTGCCATTTTAATCCATTTGGCATGCTGCCCCACCATGGAATCTACGATACGTATAAACGATTCATAACTGTGAAAAAAACCATGACGTCCTGTAAGAAGATAACCTTCTAGCATTCCTTGGCAAAGATGTTCTGATAACATCGAGTCCATAATTCTTCCTTGATGAGATAAATATTCATCTGATTCATGGATTGTTGATAACCATTGCCGATTTGTTACTTCAAAAGCATGGTGTAAGCGATTGGATAAAGCTTCATCTGGTCCAAAAATACGGAAATTTTGGTTTGCTTCATTTTTTTCGATGATTTCTTTAATAAAGGACCCTAAAATACGCATATCTTCTTTCATTACACTTCCGGGAGATGGAATTGGTACTCCAAACTTACGATAATCAGGCATATTTAAATTTTGTTTTATTAAGCCACCGTTTGCGTGTGGATTGGAACCCATGCGCATCGTCCCATTTGGTGCCAATTCTTTTAATTCTTTTTTTAATTTTCCATCTGATGTAAATAATTCTTCTGGATGATAGCTTTTTAACCAAGTTTCTAATCGCTTTAGTGTTTCAGGATGTTCTTTGGTTACTTCAATTGGTACTTGATGGGAACGAAAACTGCCTTCAATTTTTTTGCCGTCAATTTCTTTGGGTCCAGTCCAACCTTTTGGAGTTCTTAAAACAATCATAGGCCATATAGGTCGATTGTCATCTTGCTTTTTCGTAGCATTTTCTTTTATCCATTTTATTTTTTCAATGACTTCTTCTAAAACTTCTGCCATTTTTTCATGCATTTCATTTGGAATTTCTCCTTCTACATAAAATGGCTCCCAACCGTATCCTCGTAATAAGGAATCTAATTCTTCTTTATCTATTCTCGATAAAATCGTTGGATTGGCGATTTTATAACCATTTAAATGAAGGATGGGTAAAACTACACCATCTGAGATGGGGTTTAAAAATTTATTGGCATGCCAACTAGTTGCAAGGGGACCTGTTTCTGCTTCTCCATCTCCAATCACACATGCAGTAATTAAATCTGGATTGTCTAAAACTGCACCAAAAGCATGAGATAAACTATAACCTAGTTCCCCACCCTCATTTATAGAACCCGGAGTTTCAGGAGTTGCATGACTTCCAATTCCACCTGGAAAACTAAATTGTTTGCATAATTTTTTTAATCCTTCTTCGTTTTCTGTAATCTCAGGATAAAATTCACTATATGATCCTTCTAAGTAGACATTGGAAACTGGTGCTTGTCCGCCATGACCTGGACCACAAATATAAATCATATTTAAATGATATTTTTTTATTATACGGTTTAAATGCACATAAATAAAATTTTGTCCTGGAACCGTTCCCCAATGTCCAACTAATTTTGACTTAATGTCTTCAAAAGCAAGTGGTCTTTTAAGTAATGGATTGTCTTTTAAATAAATTTGGGCAACAGATAAATAATTTGCTGCTCGCCAATATGCGTTTATTTTATATAGCATATCTTCTGTTAGTACTTTTGTCATATTTTATTTCCCCTTATCTTTCTTATTTATTATACACTAACTTTTTTTTAATAGCTAGAGAGTAAATTTTTTAAATAAAAAAAGATGTAAATAAAATACATTAAAAAAACTTTAATTATAAAGAAATTTAAAATGCTCGATAACCCTTGCATTTATCTTCTGTTTTTTCATATATAGAAAGCGTGGATAATTTCTTATTTATGATTTTCACATGCTCTTACTTTTTTAATTGAAAAAAGTAACCCAAAAGAAATTATAATAAAATTGATAATTAACTTCTTAAATTAAAAAAAGACTCATACAAAAATATGAGCCATCAATACATCTAATGATAAAAAATTGTTTCGTTTATTAAAATATAAAAAAACCCGTTTTTACGGGAATATATACAAATGGTCGGAATATAAGATGGATTCACAAACTTATTTTTCGTTTAAAATAATACCTTTCCATTATCTTAAAATATTGTAACCCATTCCTTCTTCCCTAGTAATATTGTACCATTTTTTTATCTAATGTCAATAAACTAATTAGAAATTTTTAGAAATAGCATACAATCCTTTTCAACAGCTCGATTGCTTCTAACCTCTATTATTTTAAATACATCTTTTAAATTTTGAGGTAGTAATTTTTCATAGTTTATAGTTGATAACCTATTAAACTTACTATTCTCTGTTAGTTTACCAAGTGAAACATTTTCAGTTATGAAGTTATCCTCAACCAATGTTTTTATAATATTTGACTTATCAAGTGTAACATATTCTATTGGTGTTTCTGTAACCTCTATGTTGTATTTCTTAATCAATGTGTTTATATACTGATTAGCCTTATCACGACTATTAAATTGAGAATAAGATATTTTACTATCAATATATTCATCCAATATATTGTTACTTTTCATTTCTAAAAACTCTCGCATTTTATATGGTTTAAGTTTCAAATCAATAAGTTCAACAAAACTTTTACCATTTCTTTTACGTTGTTTTAATTGTATAGTATCAATGTATTCACTGATAAATCTACACTTAGCTTCGTAACTAACTTGACCCCAAACATAAGTTAACGGGTTAAAATTATTACTTACTTTATCTATTAAAATAGTATCAAGTGCATATCTAACACTATTATCAATCTTACCAGTTGTTAATTCATTTAAAGTTTCTGTATCTATTGGAACATAATCTTTTTCTACAACTTATTTATAACAGATGTTTCGATTAAATCTTCCCTAAAATATGTTTTACAGTCTTTGCACTTGTAATAAAGATAATCTTTTCCATTCGGTTTTCTAGTACCATTACAAGCCATAATTCTTCCACATTTAGGACATACCAACTTTTGCATAAACAAATATTGCTTATCCCTATAATAATTCCTACTATTCTTTTTAATATTATCTTGACACTCATCAAATATCTCTTTAGTAATAATAGGTGGAATATGACCCGTTTTTTCTATACTATCCTCATCTTTCTTTTTCTTTTTATGTTCCCATACACCATAATAAACTTTATTATTTAATATTGTTCCTATGGTGCAGTCTCTCCAACTTTTTTGCTTCTTTGTTACTTCTCCTGTATGTTTATCTCTTCTAGTGTATGTAATAAATCCGTATTTTTCTTTCATTATAGAAGAGATTTGTTGATAGGTCTTTCCTTTTAAACATAAATTAAAGATTTCCTTAACTATAGGAGCTGTTTCCTCATCTATTAAATAGTGTTTAGTATCTTTATCTTTTTTATATCCAAAAGGAATAGGTCCTCCATAATGTCCTTGTTCGATAGCACCTCGAACACCAATTATAGTACGTTCTCTTATAATTTCTCTCTCAAATTGAGCGAAAACACCTAAAACATTCATAATCATACGCCCAGCTGGAGTTGTAGTATCAAATTTTTCTAATACAAATTCAAAACCACAACCGTATTTTTCGGTATCTCTAGTAAACTTTACAAAATCATATAAATCTCTAGTTATTCTATCTAGTTTCAATGCTATGATTTTATCAAATTTCTTTGCTTTCATATCTTTCATCATTTGATTAAAAGCTTTTCTTTTAGTTGTTTCTTTCCCACTAAAGCCCTCATCTGCATAAATCTTTTTAACATTGTAGCCTTGAATTTCACAATAATTTATCATAATTCTTTCTTGCTCATCAAGACTATGACCATTATTTACTTGTTCTTCAGTTGAAACTCTTTTATAAAGGACTACTACTTTTCCTATATCATTATTTCCTACCATCTTTTAAAACCTCATATTTATACTGGTTGAGTAATTCTAACACATTAGTAAACAACTTCCCACTAGCATTAGCAGTATCTATGTTTTCCATAACAAATTCAACCTCACAATTATACTTTTTAAATTCTTTGAATAAATACTCAAAATCACTTAAACTACGAGATAATCTATCCATATTCAATACAATTAATTTTTTGAATTTACCTAATCGCATATCTTCTAACATCCCTTGCAACGCAGGTCTATTTAAATTAATACCACTATAGCGGTTATCAATATGTGATTTTAAAATCTCATATCCCTTACTATCGCAATATTCTTGTAATAGCTTTTGATGATTTTTCATTTTATCATCATCTATTGTTGCACTTCTACTATAAGTTTGAACCATTATTTTATTGCTTTCCATTTTCATACCTCTTTCTTTTTATTTTTTTCTTCTTTTACCCAAGCATAAAATTTATTAGGTTTTATTCCACCTAGTAACTCCATAGCTTTTCTTGCTGTAATTTCTTTATTATCCCACTTCATATAAACTTCATTCCAATTAGTAGGAAGTGGAAGAGATGGTCGACCCATGCGATTACCTGTTTTAGTTTTACCAGTTTTCAAATAAAGGTCAATTCCCTCTCTTTGCCTAGAACGTATATAAGTTCTTTCTTGTTCTGCAACATAAGATAACAAAGCAAGAATAATATCATTAATTACACTTCCCAATAAATCTTTATTCTTGCTTGTATCAAGTATTGGCATATCCAATACTCGAATATCAGCTTTAATATTTTTAGTGATATCTCGCCACTCTTCAAGTATCATATTATAATTTCTTCCTAAACGGTCTATACTCTTAATTACTAAAATATCATCTTCTCTTAAAGCTTTCTTTAAAACTTGATATTGCTCACGATTAAAATCTTTACCACTTAAGAAATCAACCATTATAAAACGTTCATCAACACCACTTTCTATAAGAGCTTGTAATTGCCTATCTTCATTTTGACTAGAAGAAGAACAACGTGCATAACCCCAAGTTCTGCTATTCACAAACAACACCTCCTTAATGAAATTAATTATATATAACAACTTCATCAAAAATCGATCCGAAAGTGTTAGAAAAATACCAAAAACATTTGAAATATTGCTAAAATCAAGTTCTAGTGTTTTCTAAACACTATTTTCAGCTTTTTTTTAGTGTTGCTAAAAGTATACAAAAAGAAATACTAGTCTTCAACAGAAATTACCTTGTATCTATCATAAGCATATTTGTTTTTCTTTTTAATCTTTACTTTAGAACCTATTAAGCATTGACAAGCACTAACAATAGTTTCAATGCTTTCTAAATCTGTTATATTTAACTTTAAGTTATAAATTTCTAATGTTTGTCTTAATCTTCTTATTGTATGTTTCAATTCCTTTTTATCATTATCATACACTACATAAAAATCTACTACAGTTGTTGGATACGAGGTTCCATAAACCGAATAGGTAAAATCAATTGTCCTCCTATTCGATTTAGGCGTTATTCCCGTTCCTACACTTAAAAGGTTAGCAGAATATATCTTTCCAAATTCTAGCACAGGTTTATCTTCTGTTTCCACTTCTACAAAAGCTTCTTGAATATATGTATATTTAGACCTTTCTTTTTGAAATGCACTAGCTCCTGCTTTTTCTTCGTTATTACATGAATAATCCATATCCATACACCTCTTCCCTCATTTATTTATTAAAAGCAAAGAATATAATATTAAATCTAAATTAAAATTATATTCTTTTTCACATTCACACTTCTGCTGTCTTTGTCTTTTTTCCTCCTTAATAAATTGATTTTCTTTTTCCTCTTCTATAAAATCATCATCTCCTTTACTTAAACTATGGAAAATTAAAACAAATTTTAATTAGAAACAAAGTACCATCATTTCAACTTTTAGTGAAGTATGAATAATGATACCTAGTCCACCAAAAGCAACTTCATTTTAGCTTATATAAAAACAATTTTCAAGACATGTTTTTAAATTTAATTAGTTATTGACGACAATAAATAAAAGTGATATATTAGGTATAGTTATTGTCTACAAGAAAGGAAGAAAATTATATGAGAAATATCAAATACAAACAAATAATAGAATATATGGTTAGTGATGATACAGAGATTTTTGTATTAATGGATAAACTTACAGGTGAAAAAAAACTACTTGGTAAAAATGAATTCTTATCTATTTTTCTAACAATATTAAACTTAAATGAGGAAGAACTTACTAATCTTAAATGTTATATAAAATATTTAAAATGTATTACACCAAAACCAGATATTACGCCTACATATATAAAAGAACGGCAGCCAAAACTTCCACCATATACAAGTGAAATAATAACGATACGAAAAGCAAAAAAATATATTGATAATGCTATTTCGACACCTTTCTATGCAAAGTATGAAAATTTTAAATTAGCATGTGAATTAAATTATTTTAGAGATATAAGCTCACAACAATTTCATGATTTATCCTCACTAAATATAAAAGAGAATGATACCACTACTATTGATTTTGAAGAACTTAACAATATTTTTAAAGTCAATAAAAATAAATTAGATTTTTTTACAGCTTATGAATTAAGAAATTTAGAAGATTTTATTGTAGCAAGTATGATGGAACTCTTTAAAAATAAAAAAAGAATAAAAAAATGTTTAAATTGTAATAAATATTTTATCGCAGGAAGAAGTGATACATCTTATTGTAATAACCCTAGTCCTCAAAATGAAAAAAAAACTTGTAGCAAATTTATAGCTGATGAAAAATACCAAAATAATCTAGCCGAGAATGATACTCAAAGCCTTTATCGAAAAATTTATAAAAGATTAAATCGAGATATGCAACGAAATAACTACGGTCTATTTATAAAAAAGTTTAAAGATTTTACTAACGAAGCAAAAGCAAAGAAACAGAAAATTAAAAATGGCGAAATAACAGAAGAAGAATATTTTAAGTGGCTTAAAGATGAAGATATAAAAAAAGAATTATTAAATGATTAAAATCATTTAAAATTCGTCCAAACTCTTT
>CAOKKL010000012.1 GCA_948469065.1 uncultured Mycoplasmatota bacterium
TTTTGTATGGATACCAAAGTATCGCTACAAATTATGGGATTTGGGAAACTATACAGGATTAACAAGTATCAATTCAAATAAAGTTCATGATATAGAAATCATCTTTGGAGATTATGACACTGTAGATGAAAAAAGTGGATTAGTTCATGGTATTACAATGATACTTGATTTGTTTGGAATGTTTCTCTTTGGTTTCATCGTGGTGGTGATTTTGGTTATGGTACTTCTGCGGGAGTGTTTTCGTCGTTTCCTGGAGATGGTTATATACGTACATGGATTGGTTATCGAATCGTTTTAGCATTTTAATTCTTTTGTAGTATCTTTTTTTTCTTGTTATAATGAAATTGGTGGAATGAATGAATTTAGAAATGCAAAAAATTGAAAAAAATATGCAAAAGCATAATGAAAATTTAAGTGAGTTTGCAACACACGATAAAGATGCAATTCGTTTTTATGAAGAACAAAATGACTTTCGTACTCCTTTTTTTCGAGATACGGATCGAATTATTTATTCAATGGCTTATACTCGTTATATGGATAAAACACAAGTGTTTTCTTATCAAAAAAATGATCATATTAGTAAGAGAATGATCCATGTTCAATTGGTGAGTAAAATAGCAAGAACCATTGGAAGAGCGCTAAATTTAAATGAAGATTTAATCGAAGCAGCTGCCTTGGGTCATGATTTAGGTCATGTTCCTTTTGGACATGTTGGAGAAGCAATTTTAAATCGAATCAGTTTAGAATATAAAGAAGGTTATTTTCATCACAATATTCAAAGTGTCAGATTACTAATGGAAATTGAAAAAAGTGGTAAAGGAAGTAATATCACTTTACAAGTTTTAGATGCAATTATGTGTCACAATGGAGAATTTTTGTCCCGAGAATTTCATCCTAAATTAAAATCGAAAGAAGACTTTTTGAAAGAATATCAAAGTAGTTATCTTGATTCATCCGTGATAAAAAAATTAATTCCAATGACTTTAGAAGGTTGTGTTGTAAGAATTAGCGATTTAATTGCGTATTTAGGACGTGATATCAATGACGCTTGTGTCCTTCATGTTTTTGATAAACAAGAATTACCAAAAGAAGTTGTTGATGTTTTAGGAATTCATAATCGAGATATCATTAACAAAATTGTAACCGATATCATAACGAATAGTATCAATAAAAATTATATTTCCATGAGTCAAGAAATATATCAAATAATGAAAGTTTTAAAACAATTTAATATGGAACGGATTTATTTAAAAGCAAATAGCAAAGAATCTATAGCAAAATATGAAGTGATGTTTCGTACAGTTTTTGATGAATGTTTAAAAGACATAAAACATAATAATCGAAATAGTAAAATATTTAGGGATTTTTTAGATTATAAAAATTTAGATTATCAAAAAAAGAATACAAATGTTAGAAAAGTCATTGATTATATTGCTGGAATGACCGATAATTATTTATTAATGGTTTATTCTGATTATAAGAAATAAAAAATTGGATAACCTAATGGAAGAGGTGGTCAATATGGTTTATAAAAAATATGAATATGATTCTTTTCGAATTTTTACTTTGCAAACCGATCAATTTAAAAATTGTCACATGGAAGTTATTTTTCAAAGTGATGCGAATTCAGGTAATTTAGCAGCGAAAAGTTTTCTTTCTGAAATGATTAGCTATTCTTCAAAAAAATATCCATCAAGAAGGGAATTTGTAACGCATTTAGAAGAACTATATAATGCTTATTTTTATGGTGTCACAACTAAGGTTGGAAAATCTTTATTAACTAATTTTATTTTCGACTTCTTAGATCCATTTTATGTGAAAGAAAAAAATTATTTGGATGATTGTATGGAATTTTTATTTGATACTTTAATGAATCCAAATAGCTCACCAAATGAATTTGATTATAAAACGTTTCAAGTGGTTCAAAGCAGATTAAAAAGTGAAATCGAAAGTTTAAAAGAAAATCCAACCAATTATAGTTTGCGAAGAAGTTTACAAGAACTTTATCCAGATAGTATTAGTAGCAAAAGTGTTTTAGGAAGTATAGAAGAAATTGAAAAAATTACTCCAGAAAATTTAGTAGAAACTTATCATGAGCTGTTTGATACGAGCTATTGTGATATCTATATCATTGGAAATTTAGATATGGATCAAATTGCAAAAATGATTTTAAGATATTTTAAAAATCGTAGTGTTAAAATTCATGAACAAGAAGTATTTGTAAAGAATAAAAAAATTAAAACGTTAAAGAAAAAAGAAGAAGAGGGAAATTTTGTTCAAAGTAATTTAGTAGTTGCTTATCAAATGCAAGGTTTTGTGAAAAAAGAATATGATTATGTATTAAGTGTTTTTAGTGAGATATTTTGTGGTTCTTCTTTGAATTCTAAATTATATGAATATTTAAGAAATGAAAATTCTTTATGTTACCGCGTCCAAACAATTTATCAAAAATTTGATGATTGTTTATTGATTTCTGTTGGGTTAGATGGAAAAAATAAAAAATTGGCAGTTAAATTAATAGAACAAGCTATGAAAGAGATGATGACTGGAAAATTTTCGAACGATGAATTAGAAATGGCAAAAAAACAACTTTCATTTGCTCTTACCATGTCTTTAGATAATCAAAATAGTATTATAAATAGTTATGTATTTCATAATTTAGTAGATTCTCCATTGTTAGAAGAAAGAAAAGAAGAAATATTAAAAGTAACCAAACAAGATGTAATGCGTCTTGCAAAAAAAATGAAGTTAAGTCTTATTTATGAATTAAAGGAGGCTAGTCATGAAGGAAATTAAATTAAAAGGTTTAAATGAAACAATCTATTATGATCAATGTAAAAATGGACTTCCTGTTTATTTATGGGTGAGAGAAAAAGGAAAAGGATACTATGCAACTTTATCCGTAAAATATGGTTCTGTGGATACGGAGTTTAAAGTTGGAAATAAAAACTATCAAGTACCAAATGGAGTTGCTCATTTTTTAGAACATTTAAAATTTAATGAAAGTGATGGATCAAATGCTTCTGATTTTTATCAAAAAAATGGAAGTGATGTAAATGCCTTTACTACTTTTAATTATACTTCATATGAAGTTTATGGTTCAGAGCAGATAAAAGAAAATGTGAATCATTTGCTTGATTTTGTAATGACTCCATATTTTACAAAAAAAATGGTTCAAAATGAAAAAAATATTATTGTAGAAGAAAATAAAATGGATTTAGATAATCCAGGGAATCAGCTTTATTATGGAATGTTTCAGAATTTATTTAAATTTGATAAACATCGCAATTTTATTACAGGAACAGAAGAAGATATTTTAGCAACGAATTTAGAAGATATTGAACTTGTTTTTGATTCCTTTTATCATCCTAAAAATATGTTTTTAGTTATTACAGGAAATTTTAATCCTTATGAAGTAATAACTTTTATCAAAGAAAATCAAGATGAAAAAGAAATAAAACCTTTTAAAAAACCGAAACCGAAAGAAATAAAAGAGCCTTATAAAGTGGTAAAAGAATATGAAGAAAAAAAAGCAAATGTAGAAATTCCCAAAATGCGAATTGCTTTAAAAATTTTACGAAAAACTTTTAAAGAGCGTGATGATTATAAATTACGTGTTTTACTGACTCTCATTTTAAATAGTAATTTTGGACCTACTTCTGATCTTTATGAAGATTTATTAAATAAAGATTTGATTGTTAGTTTAGGTGCCGAAAGATCTATAATTGGAGAATATGTATGTCTATTTTTAAATGTTGAATCAAAATACCCTGATGAAGTTTTACCAATTCTTAAAAAAGCATTAAAGAATTTATCGATTACTGAAAAAGAATTATCAAGAAAATTACATTCTTCGATTGCAAACATGGTTTTAAGTTATGATGATATGACAGAAATTAATATGAGTATTCAAGAACAAATTATGAATTATGGTAAAATTATCGATAATAAAAAAGATATTTGCGAATCCATTACCCTAGATGATGTAAAACAAGTAATAAAAGATATTGCCTTAAAAGATATAGCTGTCGTTGTTTTAAAAAATAATGTAAAAAATTCTGAGTAAGTCGGAATTTTTTTTTGAATATCAATGAAAAAGAAAAGACAAAGGGAACTTTTTTGGGTCATAAGCATAGATTAAATTAGAGGAGGTATTCCAGTGGCAAATTATAAAGAAATTGTGACCAAAGCTGTAGTGGGAAAAGCCAAAAAAACATCTACTTCCCATTATGAATTGAAACCAAATGAAAGACCAGATACGGTTTTAGGATGCTGGGTCATTAACCATAGTTTTCGAGGAAAAAATAATCATGGAATGGTAAGCATTGATGGCGAATTTGATGTAAATGTTTGGTATTCTTATGATAATGATACGAAAACAACTGTTAGTACAGAACGTTTTTCCTATAATGATAAAATGAATATTCGTTTAAAAGATGATGTTCCACTAACTGATTCATCTGAAATTATAGTAAGAGGTTTAAAACAACCTACGGTTACTAAAGTAGATGTAAATGATGGAATTGTAATACTAGATATTGAAAAAGAATTAGGTGTTGAAGTTGTTGGGAATACAAAATTAAAAGTTTCTGTAGAAGATATTGAAGATGATTACGAAGAGATTATAGATGAAGAGTTAGAAGAAACTTTTAATGAGCAAATGGAAGAAATAACTGACGATTATTTATCATAAATAGCGTCAACCAATTTTGGTTGACACTTTTTGTGGTTCGTGGTATGATTTAGAAGATGTAAAAAGAGAGGAGCAATTTTTATGGCAGTTAAATTAAGATTAAAAAGAATGGGATCCAAACAAAAACCATTTTATCGTATTGTAGCAGCTGATTCTAGAAGTCCTAGAGATGGAAAATTTTTAGAAACAGTTGGAACTTATGATCCAATTAAAGGTCAAGAGGTAGTAACAATTAAAGAAGACCGTGCCTTGTATTGGATGGAACATGGTGCAATTCCTACGGATACGGTTCGTAGCATTTTAAGTAAGCAAGGAATTATGAAAAAATTTGCAGAATCAAAAATTAAAGAAGGAAAATAATGAATTTAGAAGAATATGCTGAATTTTTAGTAAAAAGCATTTGTAAAGAACCTGAAATGGTCCGTGTTCAAAGTTTTCAAGAAGATGAAATGACTCATATTGAAATTATGGTACCAGAATCAGAAATGGGTGCAGTCATTGGAAAAGCAGGTAAAATTGCTAGTTCGTTACGTATCTTAATTCAAGCTTATGCTTATTTACAAAAAAGCGGCAAAGTGAAAGTGAATATTGAAGCTTTTTAAAACAGTCTTAAAAACTGTTTTTTTCTTTGTCAAACATTACATATTTCCGTTTTAATCTATCTTTTTTGTGATATGATAATAATAGGTGAGAATATGAAACAAAAAAAAGGTTTTACTTTGATAGAATTATTAGCAGTCATTGGTCTTTTAGGTATTTTAGGAACCATTGCTGCTACTAGTGCCATTAATATTTCTAAAAAATTAAAAAATGAAATGCTTTGTGATACTTTAGAATTTATTGAAAGTGCTGGAAAATCTTATGGAAGTGATATTTTTGATGGTTTAGATGAAGAAGGTATGGATGTTACCGTAGCTGAATTAGTGAAAAAAGGGTATTTAAAGAAAGATCAAGTTGTGAATCCCATTGATAAAACTTTAATGGATGAAGTTGCTATCCATGTTTATCGAAAAAACAACCGTGCTTATGCTCATGTTTTTTATGAGGCTCCTTTTTGTGAGGAATAATTTGCGAAAATAGTATAACCTATGTTAAAATAATTTCTTTGGAAAGGAGAATCATTATGGAAAAAACAGTTTGTTTAATTGGAAGACCGAATGTTGGAAAAAGTTCTATTTTTAATCGTTTAATTAAAGAAGACAAGGCCATTATCATGGATACTCCTGGGATTACTAGAGATCGAATTTATGGAACTGTTACTTTTCAAGATAAATCTTTTTTTCTAATTGATACTGGAGGTCTTGATTTCGGTCATAATGATTTTTCAGAGGATATTTTAGTGCAAGCAAGTTTTGCGATTGATGAAGCAGATATTGTTTTATTTGTGGTCGATGGGAAAAGTGAATTAAATAAAAATGATTATTTTATTCGCGATCTTCTTTTAAAATCACAAAAGCAAGTAATTGTTGTCGTAAATAAAATTGATAATGCGTCACGAAAAGATGAAGTATATTCTTTTTATGAGCTTGGATTTGAAACAGTAATGGGTGTATCTGCAGCACATAAATTAGGTTTTCAAGAACTATTAAAAGAAATCACCAAAGATTTTCAAAGTAAAGAAAATTTAGAAGAAGATATTTGTAAATTTTGCTTGATTGGAAGACCAAATGTCGGAAAAAGCAGTTTGATGAATGCTTTATTAAATGAAGAAAGATCAATTGTGAGTGATATTGCTGGTACTACAAGAGATTCATTGGATACAAGATTTACTTATCAAAAAGAAGATTATATTGTGATTGATACGGCGGGAATTCGTAAAAAAGGTCGGATTTATGAAAATGTAGAAAAGTATAGTTTTCTAAGAAGTTTAAAAGCAATAGAACGAAGTGATGTTTGTGTATTGGTTATTGATGCCAAAGAGGGAATCATAGAACATGATAAACACATTATATCCTTTGCAGAAGAACGTGGAAAAGGATTGGTTCTTGTTGTCAATAAGTGGGATACAATCAAAAATCCAGATCAAGAAATGAAAAAGTGGAAAGAAAAAATATTTTATGAATTTCAATTTTTACGTTATGTCAAAGTTGTATTTTTATCGGCTTTAACCAAAAAAAGAATTCATACATTAATGCCAGAAATTATTCTTGCATATGAAAACAATAAAAAAGAAATTATGACCAGTCAGTTAAATTCTGTGATTGAAGAGGCGACAAAGTTACATGAAGCACCTTCTTATAAAGGAAAAAGATTAAAAATTTATTATGTTTCCGAAACAGATTTAAAACCGCCAAAATTTACTTTTCAAGTGAATAATAAAGGCTTAGTTCATTTTAGTTATGAACGATATTTAGAAAATAAATTAAGAGAAAATTTTGATTTAACTGGAACGCCAATTATTTTGAAATTTAAAAATAAAAATGAATCTTAATTGTTTCAAAAATTTTTTTTAATGACTTTGTGATTAATTATTAATATATTAAATATTATTAATCAGGTGAAAGCTATGGAATATGATATTAATTTTCAAATACTAAATTATGATTTATTTTATAAAGTTTTAGAAAATATTTGTGAAAATAAAGATAATAAATTTAATGTAATTACATGTAATCCAATAGGTTATAGTCCTTGTGGTTTTCCTATACATCATTTTTCTATTGGAACAGGTCCTTACGAAGTTGTTTATATGGCTGGTACTCATGGTAATGAAATAATAGGTGTTGATTTTGTTTTACAATTAATGAAAAATTTAGCATTAGGAAAAGGGAAGTTTGCATTCTTTCGTCCTGAATTATTCACTGTTCATTTTATCCCTTTACAAAATCCAGAAGGATTTTTTACAACTACTTATGCAATACATAATGTCATTAAAGATAATGATAGAAAAAAAATATGTAAAGATTATTATTTAAATTATCGAAAAGCAAATAATGCAATTCATGTTATAAATGATATTTTACTACATTTCTTTAAACAAGAGAATTTATCAAATAATTTTGAGATGTTAAAAAGGCACTTTTGGAAAAAATTTTATGGCCGTACTATTATATTGGAACATTTAAAACAATTTTTTAGTGAAATTCCAATAAAATATGATGAATGTCAATTAGAGAAATTTTGGAATTCTAAGTTGCAAGCTCAAATGCTAACATTTCCATTTGATTATCAAAAACCTTTTATCAATTTAGATTGTAATTGTATTCCAGAAATTACTTCAAAGCATCAAATGCTAAAAAGAAATATAGAAAAAATGTTCCATAATTATCCTTATCCTAATTATATGCTGGGAAATTTTTGTGCAAATTCATTAGGAATTAATTTAAATGAAAATAATGAATATTATTTTAATGAATTAAAAAGATTAGTCCAAGAGGAGGGAAATATTCCGGTTGCTCCTATTTATGGTAATTTTCCTAAAAATATTTTGGGTCCTTTTGGCGCTCCGAGTTTTTCTAAAGATAATTTTTTTTATACTACAGAAAATATTGCAATTTTAAACTTTTTAAAAAATTGTCAAGAGAAATTATATGCTTTTATTAATTGTCATAGTACTGGAGGACAATTATATTTTTATCCTTACGATAATAGTATAAATTATAAAGAAAGCGATTTTACGTTTTATATTAATAATCGAATCGCAACAGATTATTTAAAAACAATTCAATTAAGTTATCAAGAAAGCGGAAGCTTCGAAACATATGAAGGAATGGGTTATCCTTCTAAAATATCTGGATTTGGGGATATTCTTAGAGTAAAATATCCTGCTAGTTTTTTATTAGAATTATCTAGAGCAGGTGGAAATCCATTAGGACCTTATATTTTTCCGAACTATTATTTAACAATGAAAGTAAATATGGATGCTTGTATGAGTCTTTTGAATACAATTTTAAAAGTTCAACACTTATATAATAAAACTTATGAAATAAATTATGATAGATTTGGGAGAATAAAATACAATGAAAAAGTTAGAACATTCAAATTATAAGCAACGTATTATTGTTTTTACAACGAAAAAAAAGATGTTTTTGTACGAATCAGGAAAAATGGTTAAGATAATTAACAATATAATTCTTGGGAAAAATGGTTGTGTTAAAGAAAAGATTGAAGGAGATAAATGTACTCCATTAGGAAATTTTAAATTGGGATTTGCATTTGGATTAGATAATATTCGTATTCAATATCCATATTATAAAATATCATCCAATGTTTATTGGGTAAATGATAGCAATTCTGAATATTATAATGATTGGGTTTGTGTGGGAACAGATACACAAGATTATACTTATCCTTATATGAAATCTTGCAGTAAAATAGAATGGAAGGATTCTGAACATTTATGTGAGTATGAAAAGACTTATCAACTAGGTTTAGTAATAGAATATAATATAAATCCTAAAATTAAAAAAAAGGGTTCAGCAATTTTTCTTCATGTAAAAAATAAAAATTATACAGAAGGATGCATCGCTGTAGAATATAATGATATGTTATATATTTTAAATTGGTTAAAGGATAAAAATGCTAGAATAATTATTATTTGATAGTTATGGATATAATTAATATAAGAAAAGTGAGTGAGAAAAATGATTCAATTAAAGGTAAGTGATGTATTAAGAGAGTGTGAAGGCAAGTTGTTTTGTGGAGATAACAATCTTTTATTAACACGTTTTTCAAAAGATACCCGAACATTACAATCAGGAGATGTTTATATTGGAATTCAAGGTGAAAACTTTGATGGAAATCAATTCTATTTGGAAGCATTAAAAAAAGGAGCTTGTTGTTGTATTTTAGAATATTTGGATGAAAAAACTTTTGATAATCGATATAGCGATCGAACAATTATTTTAGTGAAAAATACTATTGATGCCATTCAAAAATTAGCGGCTTTTAAAAGAAGTTTACCTCATATTCCCATTATAGCTATTACTGGTAGTGTTGGAAAAACTAGTACAAAAGATATGATTGCTGAAGTTCTAAAACAAAAATATCAAGTTTATAAAACTCCTGGAAATTTAAATGGACAAATTGGATTGCCACTTAGTATATTAGAATTACAAAAAGAAGAAATTATGGTTTTAGAAATGGGTATGAATGATTTTGGACAAATTTCAAAACTTACTAATATTGCCAAACCTACCATTGGAGTGATTACCAATATTGGCTCTGCTCATATTGGAATTTTGGGTTCCAAAGAAAATATTTTAAAAGCAAAAATGGAAATTTTGGAAGGAATGAATAAAAATAGTCACTTAATCTTAAATGGAGACGATGAATTATTATCTAACATTGATTTCGATGATTATCAAATAAGGCGTTGTTCTCTAAAAAATTCAAAGGCAACTTATCATACTACAAATATTCAAATTGAAGAGCAATTAAGTCATTATAATGTAGAATATGGAAATGAAAACTATGAAGTAACAATTCCAGTTATGGGAAATGGTTTTATTATGAATAGTTTACTTGCAATTGCCGTAGGTGATTTATTAAATGTTTCTGCACATAGGATACAACTTGGTCTGAAAAATTTTCAATTAAGTAAAAATCGAATGGAAATGATTTCTTGTTCTTCTAATATCACTATCATTAATGATACTTATAATTCGAATTATGAAGCCATTGTTAATGCTCTTGATATATTAAAACGTTATTCTAAAAATCGAAAATTAGTTGTATTGGGTGATGTATTAGAATTAGAAGAATATGCGTCGAAAATTCATTATGAAATCGGTTTAATTCCCGATTTAAAAGAAGCAGATTTATTATTTTTAAATGGAGAAAACGCAAAATATATAAAAGAAGGGGCTTTAAATTCTGGATTTTCTAAAGATAAAGTATTCTATTTTGAATCACGTAATGAGTTAGAAAAATCATTATTAAATTATATTCAAAGTGGAGATACGATTTTGATAAAAGCAAGTCATGGAATGCAGTTTCAATTTATTGTTGATAAATTAAAAGAAAGTTATGTCATATAACTTTCTTTTTTTGAATCAATTCGTTTTTCTTTAATTATTCTTTCTTCACTTGTGTTAAAAAAATCTGTTATATCTTTTTCTAATATTTCTGATAAATTATTTAAAAATTCAATTGACACATTTATTTCGCCACGTTCTACACAAGCCATATATTTCGGATTTAGTTTGTATTTTTCGTAAAACTTTTCTTGACATAATCCGGTTTGAAATCGAAAATATTTTAAATTTCGACCTACCACTTTTTTAACTTCCTCCATACTACATACCCTTTCATATATTAAATATACTTTTGATGATGTAGTGAAGTCTACCTACTAAAAACTATACAAAATTGACATAGATAACAATTTATTATATGATAATCATTGCTTGGAGGCTTTATGAAAACAAAAGAGAATGAAACCTTGAAGTTTTTAAGACTAAAGCAAGGTTACACTTATCAACAAATGGCTGATAAGTTAGGAATTTGTAAAGCATATTATTGGCAAATTGAACACAATAACCGGCGTTTATCTTATGAATTAGCAAAAAAAATTGCGACTATTTTTAAGCTACGACCTGATGACATTTTTTACGAATCAACTTAATAAACTTTCAACATATATTATGTTAGGAGGGTTTTATGGAACTGGGAGATGCTTTTTTTAAAAAAGTAGAAAAAAAGACAAAAGTAGATAAAGGGACTATTTTGTCTTTAGCAAATAAACTTCAACAAGGAAATATGAAAGATGAAAAAACACTAAGAGAAGTCATTCAAAGTCTTAGTGCCTTAACTGGAAAAACTGTTAGTAAAGAAAGGGAAGACAAAATCATTAAAACAATAGTAAATGATGAAGTTCCAAACAATGTTCAGAATATGTTTTAAAAAATTAGTGTTGTATAATGAAGTAGTAAAAAATAAACACTAGAAAGTGAATCCCAATTAAGTTTTAGACTTGATTGGGTTTTTACATGTGTTTCGATAACTTTTTACTTCATTCCTTTTTAGACACTATTTTTTTTGAATTAAATGTTCCAAGGGGCATTTATATTTTTTAGATAATTCAATTGCATACATGGTAGTAATTAACGATTTTCCATTTTCGTATTTATGAATATTTGCTTGACTAGTATTTATTTTTTCGCCCATACTTTTTTGAGATAAATGATGGGCCAATCTTATCATTTTAATATTATCTGAAACGGCAGATGGATCAATATCTATTTTTTTATTTCTTTTTTCAGGGTTTTCTGTTAATCCAACTAAATAATCTAGTGTTACATTATAGAAATTTGCTAACTCATTTAACTTCAACAGTGGTATAATATCCTTTCCACTTTCCCAACCTGCATAAGTAGAGCGATCAACTTTTAAAAGTTTAGCTGTTTCTTTTTGGGTTTGATCTTCATAATCTCTGAGTTCTTTTAACTTATTGAATATCATATCATCATCTCTATTTTAATTTTCTCAGAGAAACCAAAAAAATACGGAAATGTGTGGGTTATTGTAATTGTTTGTGATATAATGTATTTATATATAAGGAGGAAGCTTATGAAAGAACAGTATCAAAAACTTTTTGAACTACGGAAATTGCATCGATATTCTTATCAAGATATGGCCGATTTTTTAAAAATAAGTAAGTGTTATTATTGGCAAATTGAGCATAAAAAAAGAAGACTTTATTATGATTTAGCTAAAAAAATTGCCACAGTTTTTCAGTTAAAACCAGATGATATTTTTTATGAAGAGATTGGATAGTAGTAAAATTTTATGTAAATAATGAAATCAGTATCTTAATTTGGATTTTAAAAAAAATTATTCTATCGTTATATTTGGAATAATTTTTTTTTATGAAACATATCTTTTGGTAGATTAGAAAGAGGTAAGTTATGGAGAAGATTGATTTACTAGAAAGTATTGCTAAACGTGGCAATGGAGAAATTTATTTAGGAGTAGTAGGTGCAGTTCGTACTGGAAAAAGTACTTTTATAAAACGTTTTATTGAAAATTTAGTAGTACCGAATATTCAAGATGAAATTGAAAAAAAACGTTGTTTGGATGAAATTCCTCAAAGTGCACAAGGCAAAACAATAATGACAACGGAACCAAAATTTGTTCCATCTAGTGGTGCTAAAATAGAAGTAGAAAATTTTAGTGCCGAAATCAAATTAGTAGATTGCGTTGGTTATGTGATTCCAAACAGTAATGGTTATGAAGATGTTGATGGAAATCCTAGAATGGTGAAAACTCCTTGGTTCAGTGAGTCAGTACCATTTGTGGAAGCGGCTGAAATCGGAACGGAAAAAGTGATTCGAGATCATTCTACGATTGGTATTGTTGTAACCACAGATGGATCTTTTGGAGAACTTACACGAAATGATTATATTGAAGCCGAACAAAAAGTAGTAACGGAATTAAAAAGTATTGGAAAACCATTTATTATAGTTTTAAATACTTCGAAACCAAATAGTAGTGAAGCAAAAGCTTTATCAAGAGAATTAAAAGAAGCTTATGAAGTTCCAGTCATGCCAATTAGTGTGGAAGATATGACAGAAATTGATATTATGGAAATTTTAAAACAAGCTCTTTATGAATTCCCTGTTTTAAATATTGAGGTCAATATTCCAGAATGGGTTCATGTTTTATCCAATACACATGAAATTAAAATGCATTATTTAGAAAAAATACGTGAAAGTGTAACGGAGGTTACGAAAGTAAGAGATGTAGAAACAATTTTAGAACATTTTAAAGATAGTGAAATTATTTCGAATGCTTATATTGGAGAATTAGATACTGCCAATGGTTCTGTTACCATTAATTTAGAAAGTTCTGATTCTCTTTATCAAGAAGTTTTAAAAAGTATGATGGGTGATAGTGTAACCACAAAAGCTGGACTTTTAAAAATCTTTGCTACTTATAGTGATGGAAGAGAAGAGCTTGATAATATGAAGCAAGCGATTAAAATGGCTAAAAGTACTGGCTATGGTATCGTTTATCCAACGCTGAAAGATATGAGATTACAAACTCCAGAAATTATTAAACAAGGAAGTCGTTATGGAGTTAAATTAAAAGCTGTAGCAAGTAGTATTCATTTAATGAGAGTTGATGTAGAAAGCACTTTTGAACCAATTATTGGTAGTGAATTACAAAGTAAAGAATTAATCAATTATTTAATGAAAGACTACGAAAAAGACCCTTCTAGTATTTGGAAAAGTGAAATCTTTGGAAGAAGCTTAGATGTCATAGTAAAAGAAGGAATACAGGCAAAATTATCCATTATGCCTGAAAATACCAGATACAAATTAAGTCAAACCGTAACGAAGATTGTTAATAAAGGGTCAAATAATTTAATTGCGATAGTTCTTTAAAGAGAAAAACTGTAAATTTTTCTCTTTTTACTTGACTTTCTAAGCTTATTTTTGCTAACCTTAATATGTAAGGTTTATCCTTATAAATCGTTAGAAAATGGGAGGTCGACATATATGTCAAAAAAAGATTTAGTTGAAAGAATTGCTGAAAAAGCAAATATGTCAAAAGCAGAAGCTGAACGTGCTTTAGATGCTACTTTAGAAAGCATTACAGAAGGATTAAAAGAAAGTGGAGAAGTTACTTTAGTTGGATTTGGTAAATTTACAGCAAAAAAACGTGCTGCACGTGATGGAATTAACCCTTCAACAAAAGAACCAATTAAAATTCCTGCTAAAACTGTTGCTTCATTTAAAGCTGGAAGTAAACTTAAAGACGCAATTAAATAATTAAAATTTATATAAGTTTTTAAAACCAATGTTTGACGCATTGGTTTTTACTTGATTTCTTTTTTTAATGAGATTAAAATATCTTTTTAAAAGGAGATTTATTATGGCTTATACTGATTTAGTAACTTATCAAAATAGACAGGTTTCTGTTAATGAATTGATAAGGCAAGAAATTATTAATGAATCATATTATGTGGAATTAATGAAATTTCATTTAACAAGTCAAGAAACAGTAGACTTTATTTTATTAATAAATGATTGTATAGTAAGAAATCAGTCTTTTTTCTTTATTATCAAAAAATTAGGATTAAGCACTTCTATTTATTATAGAATGAAAAAAAAGGGAATGAATAATTTAGAAGCATTTGAATATTGTTTGAGATATTTTAATTCTCCTAAAAAAGTGAGTATCCGAAAAAAGGCAAAGAAATTAAATATTAGTAAAAGTTCTTTATTTAAATATATGAAACGTGAAGGTTTTACTGAGGAAAATACTGTAGCTCAAGTTAATTTAAATCGAGAAAAAAAACAAAATCAAAAAGAAGCAAATATTGCTTTGGGACTAGAAGGATTATCGATTGAAAAATATTGTTATGATAATCAAATTAATTATCGAATATTTCTAAAGTTAATTCAACAAGGAATGAGTCTTGAAGAAGCATTGATATCTTATCATAATAATTCTGGTTTTTATAGACCTTCTCGTTATGTATTTTGGAAGATTCCATTAAAAAGTATTTGCTTAAAATATTCATTAAATTATGATCGATACAGTAAATTATTAAATCAAGGAAAGTCTAATTTAGAAGCCATGAGATTTTCTTTAATTAATAGCTTTTCTTTTGAGCATAGAGAAAAAAAATTTATTAAATTAAATTGGGAATTGATTGAGTGTATTTCGTTGTATCATTTTGATGAAATTCGTACGATTTTTACGTTATCAGATACTTTTTATGAGGCACTTTTCTCTTTAAAACAAAAATATGAAAGAATACGAGCAGATTTTGCATATTTTGAATTACATAATTTAATTGAGAATACATGGCCTATTTTATATCAAGATGTGTTATTAAATTTAAGAGAAACTTCAAAAAGTTATGTAGAGTATTACATGAGCTTAATAAAAATAGAGCAAGAAGCAAAAAGAGAAATTATTACTAATTTGGCCTTAGAACCAACTACAATTCAATATATTTATGAAGATTTATTTTCAGATTTCATATTTGATGCAAAACATCAAGTGTGGTTATATCAACGAAAACGAATAAAATAACGATGATTTTAGTTAACTTATGTTAACTTTTTTGGTTTTATTTGACTATATTTTTAAAAAAATAGTATACTTAATTATAGAAAGTAGGAAGTGCAATATGTTAAAAAGAATTCTTAGTGCTATTTTTCTAATTTTGATTGCGATTCCATTGATTGTAACAGGTGGTAAAGTTTTTGCAATTGCGCTTGGGATTATTGGAATTTTTGCTTTAAAAGAAATGCTGGATTTAAAGACCAATCAAAATTCAATTCCCTTTTTTATGAAATCTATTTTTTATTTAGGTTTTCTAAGTGTTATTTATTTAATTCCTTTTGATTATTTAAATCCCTTTGGAATTGATTATCGCCTGCTGGTTTTTCTGTTTTTTCTTTATTTATTGCCAACATTATATTACCATCATAAAAAAATGTATTTTACGAAAGATGCTTTTTCTTTTTTAGCTATCACTTTGTTTTTGGGATTTGCATGTCATGGAGTAATTGTTCTTCGAATGTATAATATATGGCTATTTTTATCCATCATTTTAATACCCATTTTAACGGATACATTTGCTTTGTTTTTTGGAAGATTAATCGGAAAACATAAATTATCTCCTAATATTAGTCCAAATAAAACGTGGGAAGGTAGTATTTGTGGTTCCATTTGTGCTACAATAATTAGCAGTGGTTTTTATTATTTGACAATGAATCCTACGCAATTAGAAATTCAAATTTTCTTTTTTTTCCTTTTATCTATCGTTAGTCAAATGGGAGATTTATTCTTTAGTACTATTAAAAGAGAAAATGGAGTAAAAGATTTTTCGAATTTAATTCCAGAACATGGTGGTATTTTGGATCGATTTGATAGTATTATTTTTACAGTTTTAGCTTTTGTTTTATTTATTTCATATTTTTAAGGAGGAAATTTTATGTGGTTTATTACATTATTGTTATTAATTGTTATTTTAGGAATTATTATTTTAGTTCATGAGTTTGGACATTTTATTACTGCTAAAAAAAGTGGTGTTTATATTTATGAATTTTCCATTGGTATGGGTCCTGTGATTCATAAACATAAAGGAAAGGATGGAATCTATTATAATATTCGAGCTTTTCCCATCGGCGGGTTTGTTTCTATGGCTGGTGAAATTTATGAAGATGATGGAAAAATTAGTCCAGATAAGTTTTTATGCAACAAACCTTGGTATCAACGTCTCATGATTCTAGCTGCAGGTGTCTTTAATAATTTTGTTTTAGCTTTTGTCGTTTTATTTTTTCTTGCTCTAATTTGGAGTCCTACTCCAATAGCACCTGTTTTGGGTGAGATTCAAAATGATTCAGCAGCAATGGAAGCGGGATTAGAAGAAGGCGATCAAATTCTTGCTATTAATGGTCATAAAGTAAAATCTTGGGATGTAGCTCAAATTTATTTATATTATAAAAATGAGACGAATGTCTATCAATTTAAAATTTTACGAGATGGAGCAGAAAAAGAAATTGAAATTACGCCAAAGACAATTATAGAAGAAGAAAAAGAACATCAAGTTTTTGGTTTTAAAATTGCCAATAATAAAGAAACGGGATTTTTTGCTTATTTAAAATATGCTTGGCAAAAGTTTTGGACAATTATTGAAAGTATGATTGCTACTTTAGGAGGTTTATTTACAGGAAAATTATCTGTAAAAGCTTTATCTGGACCAGTTGGTATGTATCAAGTCGTAGGTCAAAGCATTCAATATGGATTAAGTCAAATTTTATATTTAGTAGCACTTTTAAGTATTAATGTAGGATTTTTAAATATTTTACCATTTCCAGCGTTTGATGGAGGAAGAATTTTCTTTATGATAATTGAAAAAATAAAAGGTAGCAAAATTAATCCAAAGTGGGAGAATACTATAAATAATGTAGGTTTTATTTTATTAATGATATTAATGGTATATATCACTTTACAAGATATTTTAAATTTGTTTTAATTTTATTCAATAAAGGACTAGATTTAATGAATAAATTTAGTCTTTTTTAGTAATTTATTTAAACATTATATGATTTTTTTATAAAATTAAACTTTTTCATTTGCTTTTTTGATGTTATAATATCTTTATGTTAAGGGTGGTTGCATGACTAAGACTGAAGTTTTGTATAATAATGAATGGGTTAATCCTTATCAAGTGTTAGATTTGTTAGGGATAAACGTTCGTTATCTTTATGCTTTTTGTAAGGGAGATTCTACTTTACAAGAGGCTTTTAATAATGTAATTGCTTTTGCTAAAAATGAACCATTCTTATTACAGTCGAACTCTCCAGCAAGAAAAGAAATTACAAAGCGCTCATCAATTATTGATTTTTGTATGAAACATAAAATAAGATATAATACATTTTGTAAATTATTAAAGCGTAAGAAAAATTTAAGTTTTATTGATTTAATAGAAAGCTATTTGGAAATTTGTGAAGAATTTATAAATTATAATTATAAAAATATTTATTGTGGAATTTCTATTGAAGCAATTTGTATTAAATATCAGATTAATTATAGTGATTTTTCGAAATGCTATGATTGTTCTAAGCCATTGAAAGAGCAATTATTACTTTTTGTTTTTAATAAAATGAATCTTTCAGATGAGATGAAAGAGCAAATTATACCAAAAATATCACTTCTTTGGAATGCGCAACTAGTTGAAGTTGCTGCCTTATTCAAAGACAAAAGAGTTTGTGATAAGGCGATGGAATATTATAAAAGAATTTATGATTTACAAGATGCCTTAAATGCTTATTATATAATTTATTATTTTGAACAAGACTGGATAGAATCTTATTATAATAATCTTCCTCGATTAAAAGAACTTTATCCTGATATATCTGATTTAAAAAATTTAAAAACAGTTTATCGTCAAGCTCTCTTAAACCATTATGGTTATTCTGAAGAAGAATTACTAAAAATGAAATCTTTCTTTTATTCTGATTTTGTTTTTGTAAATAATGTTCATATTTATAAGCGTTCTAAAATGATTTAATTTTTCTATCTTTTATGCTATGATTTTAGTAGGTTCCTGTAGCTCAGTTGGATAGAGCGTTTGCCTCCGGAGCAAAAGGTAAAGGGTTCAAATCCCTTCAGGAACACCATATGGATTGTTACTCGAACTTTTCGAGTAAGTAATAGATTACTAACAGAAATGTTAGTTTTTTTGTTATTTAAAGGAAAGAATCAGTGATTATATGACAATAGAAATTAAAGAACTTCTAATAAGTGAAGAATTAAAAAAGAAAGTAGATATGATATGTAGATTTGAAGTGTAAGTTCTGCCTTTTCAAGTGGGTTTGTAAAAAATATTAAAAGAATAAATATTGTCTATATGCAATCTGATATTAATGATATTGTTAAAAATTATCAGAAGAGGTAGATTTAACAAATTATATCGAAGAAGAGGACTACAATTATTTTTATGAATCGTTAAATGGTGTCAATTTAGTAAAACGCACATGTGCATTGATATAAATAATGTATGTGGGAAAACAATTTGTTTTTTAAATGATTCAAAATAGTATTCCAATATTAAAAAATATATATTATAATATACAATCACAGAGGAGGTTTTGTAATGGTAGATATTAAAAAGATAGATAATGAACTATATATTGCAAGATATGGGTTACCAAGAGTTGCGAATGCAAAATGGACTCAAATTAAAAGTAATCTGGAAGTTTTAAGAGAGGCAGTTAAAGTTAGAAGAAATAAGTGGAATAATGGGGACCTTGTAAAAGGTTTGAATATTTCAGACGCAATGTTAATTGATTATAAAGATGTTGATCAAGTAGCATACAGCGAATTAATAAAGTCTATTTATACAAATACAGATATTGCTAGACTTGTTATGGATGGTGCTTCTAATGGTGGCTATTCATTTTTGGTAATGAGCTTATGGAATCACAGTTTAAGATTGACGAAAGAGCAAAAGGCGTTTGCTGTTGATGAAGCAATGAATAAAATTGGAACAACTAGATATAAAAAACAAAGAGATGAATATTCCAAAAAGTTGGATGAACAAGGAATAACAGATGACATTACAACTACAATTGATATTGATGGATGTGTTAATCCAATTGGAGCAAAAGCAAAAAATGAATATTTTAATTATACATGTACTATGATGAGTGATACTCAAGCTCATGGAACAGCTCCATATGATATTAGATATCATATTTTGAGAAATCCTAATTGGACTTTAGAAGAAAAACAAAAATTAATTATGGATTTTTGGTGTGATGACGAAACTTATGATGAATATTTAGAACAATGGGAATGGGGTGTTGTTAATGACAACGAAAATTATAAAGGAGAGCCATTTCCTCCATTTGATAGATATGAATTATTTAATGAATGGTCTTATGAAATGTTATTAGAATATTATGGAAATAAAGAGACTACAGATAGAATTTGGGAAGAAATTGAATTTTGCAGACAAATGCACAAATTAAGACCACAACAATGGGAAATAAAAACATCTCCTCAAAGAGTTTTAACGCAATCTATAGAATAATATAAATGTTAAAAACATTTAAAACCATGTGAAATACGTGTTAGTTAATAGATTAAACTATTTCTTTTACTTAAGAAGTTGATGTGCTTCACTTTCTCTGGTACCATTGACGAATCTGTTTGAACTATTCAAATTTTAATATATAGAATCAATCGAAAGATTGGTTTTTTCCTTCTTTAGAAAGAAATTGCGTTAAAAAGGTTGGAATCTTTGTTTAAGGTAATCAAAAAAGAAATAGATGTGAAATCTTTGAAGAAAGCGAATAAAGATAATATGTCTATTTCAGCATATGAAAAAATTAACTTAGCAATATCAAATATGATTGAATTATTATCAATAGACCTATTTATTCTAAATAATAAGCATAATATTCATCAAAAGTAATTTGTTCTTCTTTTATTTTATTAGCTATTTCTGTTCCTACATATCTCCAATGCCAAGATTCAAAATTATATCCAGTTAAATATTCTTTTCCCTCTGGATAACGTTCTATAAAACCATATTCATTTGCATGTTCTTTTAGCCATTGATAAGCTTCGCTATCTTTAAAATTTGATGTAGTAGTATTACCTGGACTAAAAATGTCAAAGGCAAGCCCAGTTTCATGTTCTGAGTGTCCAGGTCTCGCTGCTTGGCTGTCAGCTTTTTTTTGTCCAAAACTGTTTTTTAAATTATTGTAAGTAGCTTCTTGAGATTTAAAATCACGATAACTAGAATTAATAATTAGTTTGATGTTTTGTTCTTCGGCTTTTTGATACATATTTAAAAAGGCATCATACGCTTCTTTGGTAATTTTATTAGTGCCATAACAATACCAATTACTTACGCTTACTAAATTATCTGGTACATAATCTTCTTTTAGCTGATAATATTTATTTACAAGTAATAAATTTCCTTTTGTTGTATCGGATTCTTCTATTTTTTCATACCATTCTTGATTCGCATGAACATTTACCATAGCAATGATATCATACATTCCATGTTTTTTATTTTTTTCATAAAAGTCTAGATACTGATCGAAATTTTTTTCTAAATAATATTTTTCAGTTACAATAGAAATTAAGTAATCTTTCTTTTCTTCATTTAATAATTCTAAAATTTTTTCTTCCTTAATTTTTTCTAATAAAATAGTTGCTTCCTCTTTTGTATAACCCTTTTCGATTAATTTAAATTCATAAGTTTGTTGGTATTTATAGTCATTATAATATTGAATTCCTAAAATTGTCATAACAAATAGAGCTACAATACCAGCTAAGAAGTAAATGGCTTTTTTCTTAATTTTTAAATGATTTCCAATTTTCATTTTTTCACATCCTTCTTTAAAAACATTATATCATAATTTTTTTTGACAAAAAGATTAATTCATTGTATGATTTTATTATCGTATCATAGAGTAGGTGAAGGAAGTTTGAACACAAATAAATTGATATTAAAATATTGCCCTAATTTTAATCGCATTATTAATTTAGATTATTATGAGGATGATATTTTAACAGAAAAATTAATTAATATTTATGAGAAATTTATATTTTCTATCGATATCAATAGTGAAAATGATATGAGTTTGGTTCATAAAATTGATCATGTATTTGGGAAGTATATTGATGATTATACGTTTCGAAAGGAATTACAAGCAGAGATATTTCGAGTGAAAGTAGATAAAACTAAAACTAATATTTTACAAACTATTGTAGAAAATATCATTCGAATATTTGATAAATATCAAGAAGATTCAACAAGAAAAATTTATATTTCAAGATGGATATAATAAAAAATGAAAAATAGGATATTTTATTTAAGTTAAAAAATTCTATTTTTTTTTATTTAAGAAATTACTTCTGACATATTTTAAAATTTTAAAATTTTAATTACATTAGCCCACAGAAAACGAAATTTTCTGTTTTTTTTTGGTAGATTATGGGTGTCAAAATTATTTTTTGGCAAAAAGCAACAAATTATTACAAGCTTGTTGTGATATTTTTTATGAGGTAATTAGAAGGCGGAGAGTCTTCGTCCGTCAACGCTCATATTTATATGGGTCCGAGTAGGTATCTGCCGAAAGAAGATATGTGGAGTTGAAGTTCCACCTAGTTGCCTGAACCCTGTAGCAATACAGGGTTTCTTTTTAAGGAGAATTAAGATGAAAAATGAGGGCAATTTTAAAGTATTAGGTTATGTTAGTAAAAAAGTTGGTCAAGAACATGGGAAACCAGAACAAATTGGAAAAGCAATTAAAATGACTTCCAATCTTTTAAAACATGTTTCTCCTCATATTTCAGAATTTATAAATATAGAAAGTTATTTATTTACATTGTCTCATTTAACTGATGTTTTAAATTCACCTGATGTTACTTATTATAATAAAAAAAATAATTCTTTTGAATATTATAAGTATTTAAAAGAATATGTATGTGTCATTGTAAAAATATCAAATAAGAATAGTTTATTTTTGGGAAGTTTTTATCCAGTAAAAGAAACAAAAATTAAAAATAGAATTGATCGAATGAATTGGGAAGATTTTGTTTTGAGTGAAGAAGAAGCAAAAGAAAAATCAAAGTGTTAAAAAATGGAATGGTTTCCCATTCTTTTTTTATAGTTTTATTAAACTATTTTCAAAATCTTTAACATAATATTTTTTATTTTTTGTTCCTTTTGTAATAATAGTATGACCTTCTTCCTCAAGTAATTTTTTTTGTAATTCGATAGCTTCTGGATATTTATTATTTAACTCACCATCAGATCTTAAAGTTCGCCAGTATGGTGTAATATCTTCGTTTCTTTGATAACTTGCCCATGCAACAATATTTACAAAGATTCCTGAGGTCATTGGGTCTGTAAAGTCAGCATTATTTTCTTTTGCTAAATAATTTCGCATTTGATAAATCGTAATAAGTTTTCCTTTAGGAACTTTTTTCATTAACTCATTATAATAAATTGGTGGTGCAAAAAACATTTTGGATCCACCATATTTTTTGATCATTTTTTCATCTTTTAATATTTGTATTTTTGGCATATCCTTATTATTTTTCATCATTTTATTAAAATCTTTTTTCTTTTCATTTTCCATTCGTATGAACTCTCTTTCATAATTTTTATTAAAATATTATATCACACATAATGCTAATTGATTTTCGCATTTGAGTTAAAACTAAGTATAAAAAAACTTATGACAAGGGAATTTGTTTTTCATTGTTAGCGAGAATGGAATTAAAATCCCAACTATCGTATATGTAAAAAGTTTTAAATCATATTATTTCTAATATTCCTTGTTTTTTTTTAATCAGGGATTATCATAGTTTACAAAGTTTAATTAAATTCAAATAGGCTAAATAAATTTTTTACAATTTTTTCTCCTTTCGTTACTAATATCTTTTCGATAAATTACTATTTGTTTGTGAGATTATTATCTCATTTTTTTACAAATAAAAATTAATAATGTTTTCTCTAAATATAAATAAAAGGATTATAAAGAATATTAATAACATAAATGATTTAGGACTATAATTATCTTCGTGTGTTTTGCCTCTAATTATAATAAAACCAATTTCATCTAAAAATACACCCATACTTATTGATAATAAATATATATTTGTATAAAAACTTGATATACAAAAAAGTATAATCGTAAAAAATAATCCAAACATCCAATGATGAGTCCTAAAACTTTTTATAGTTGGACTAGGTTTATTAAATATATATACTACAGCTCTTGTAATTAAGATAGTTATAAAAGCTAATAAAAAATATTTATCATATAAAGCCATATTAACCACCAAGATAATTTTAACATTATTTCTTATTATAAAGTAGTAAATTAGTAGTAAAATAACTTAAAAATTTTACATTTACATCTTAAAATAAAGCATTTTTAATCAAAAACTAAACTTTTTGCAATAAAAATTTATATCAAACCTTAGTTGATGAAAATGATATTTTTATAAGTAGATAAAATGGATAGATAGATTTAACTCTATCGGTAATCTTAATACTACAATAGAAGAATTTTCAAAAAGATTCATTGAGAAACATGATATATTTGAAAGAAAAACTTCATTAAAATAATTGAATATTAAAAAAGTTTTGTCTTTTATGATAATTCTATTAGTTTCCATATAAGTTAAATTAGTTTTATCTATTTTTCTTATATTTCTATTAATAATTGTCAGTGTTTCTTTAGCAAACTTACATATCAGTTTTAACTTCTTTCTTAACGATTCTTCAATAGGTAATTCTTCTTTAATAATATTTACCATAATATCATCCTCGTATAATCAATCTTATAGAAATTATTAATCTATTTGATTGATTCTTTCTA
>CAOKKL010000013.1 GCA_948469065.1 uncultured Mycoplasmatota bacterium
TCTTTCATTTTCAAAATTTTACTTATTTTGTCTTTTACTTTTGCACTCGAGTTTTCTTTTACGTTTTACTTCGTTTTCCATCAAAATATAAACTTCATTCATAACTTCTTCTATATATTTTCTATCATGAGATACACTGATAATAGTTCCACTAAAATCTTTTAAAACTTTTCTTATCACCGGATTTGTTAACGGACTAATATTTCTTGTAGGTTCATCTAAAATTAAAACCTGACATTTCTTCATTACTAATTTAACTAAAATCAGTTTTGCTTTTGTACCATTACTCAAATTATCTATTTTTCCTAGTAATTCATCATTTGTAAAATTCATATTTGCTAAATATTTTCGAATTTTTGTTGTATCTTCCATTTGATTATCTGTCATAAAATCTAAAACAGTATGATATTTTCTTAAAATTTCATCATAAAATTGTGGCACATAACCGACGATTATATCTTTTCTATTTTTTAACTTTTCATAAATACATTTTAATAAAGTAGTTTTACCACTTCCATTGTTACCTATAATACATAAATGGGTATTGTGGTTAATATCTAATTTAATATTTTTTAATGTCACTTTGTTATCTATCTTAAATTCTGGAAACTCTAATTGAATGATAATCTTATTTTTTGGTATATTAATTTTTTCAAATTGGAAAAACACACTTTCTTCTAAATCTGGAATTTGTTTCAGGGCCTTACTCTCTAATTTTTTTCTTGAGATTTTTAACAAAATTAATAGATTTTAAAAGAATTTATAATATAAAAAGAAGTATGTTATTTTTAACATACCACTTTATTAACAGTTTGACAGAGTGATTAATCACTCTGTAATTTTTAGTGTTATTTGCCTTGGTGCGGCGCTAACACATAACGCTTACCTAATAAAATGTAAATTCAAAGAATTTACGGCGCATAACAAGGACTTATTGATAACACCAATATTATATTATGCAATTTTCCAGATGTCAATACACGATTTTTTATATTTTTTCCAAAAATTATTTATTTTAAAGGAAAAAAGAATTCATTTACAATATATTTTTCATTTCTCATTTTATTTAATTCATAAAAAAAACAATTATTAGATATTAAATCTGTAAAGTAAATATTAGCAAACACATCCGCAATTTGTATTAATTCTCTATTTTCAGATTGACAATATTCAACAAAAAATCCATCTTGGATGTGACTACCCGTTACTAGTTCTGTATTTAGGTATTCTTCTAATGTTGCTTTTGTATCAGTTCTTACATTTCTTTCATCAATAAATAAATAATTTTTCTTTTTGCATATATATTTATAGTTAGTAAAATGTTCAAAACTTAATTTAATGAGATAATTAAAAGCTCTAGACGTATTATTGTAAAAATAGTCCTTAACTTTTTTATTGTCACAACATATATAATATATTTCAAATAACTCATTCCGACAAAAAAAATCTATAAATTTTCTTTTCATGTAAGATGTAAAACAACTGCCTTTTAACTCTTTAAATTTCCCATTATCATAAAACATTTTTTTATCTTTATCAATTTTTCTCAATTCTTCCAAATTACTACTTATAAATCTTTTATACGTTCTCTTTAATCTATCTTTATTTTTAGGCATTATAACGCATATTACAAAACATTTGTTTTTATAATAATTTAAATATTTTTTTGTCATGCTACCTGATTCATCTATATAAAATGTATTCATAACACACCTTCTTCATTTTAAATATTAATTTATATTATAACTTAAATAATCATAATTTGTAACTTTTTTATTTTAAATTAGTGCTGTTATCTGTTGGCTACTTGTTGGCAACAAAATGAATTTAATGAAGTTTAGGCATATTTTTATGCAAAGAAAAACCCCATAAACTTTTGTTTATAGGGCTTAAACATATTCTGTAACTATCTCTTACTAAATTGTGGTGCACGACGTGCTTTTTTAAGACCGTATTTTTTACGTTCTTTCACACGTGGATCTCTTGAAATCATGCCATTTGCTTTTAGAACTTTACGATAAGAATCATCTCTAGATTGATCTGTATTTGCATCAAAATTCATTAATGCTCGAGCAATTCCTAAACGAATTGCACCAGTTTGTCCAGAAAATCCTCCACCTTTTACAGTGACAGTAATATCAAAACGATTTTCATTATTTGTTAAAACCAAAGGTTGTTTCAAATCCATTACTAATGTTTGATAAGGCATATATTCATCAACATCTACACCATTTACTGTAATATTTCCAGTTCCACTTGTTAAAATTACTTGTGCACTTGATCTTTTTCTACGACCAGTAGCGCTCCAACTTTGTTTTGCCATGAATAACCTCCTAATCTATTTTAAGTTCTACAGGTTGTTGAGCTGTATGTTTATGATCATTTCCGCGATAAACAAACAATTTCTTTCCCATAGCTCTTCCAAGTCTATTATGAGGAAGCATTCCCTTAATAGCTCTTTCCATCATTTCTTCTGGATATTCTTGAATCATAGTTTTTGCATTTCTTTCACGTAATCCACCTGGATATCCACTGTGATTATAATACATCTTGTCATTTAATTTATTTCCAGTTAGAATTGCTTTTTCTGCATTAATTACAATAACATAATCTCCACAATCCACATAAGGAGTAAAAGTTGGCTTGTGTTTTCCTCTTAAAACAGAGGCTACTTTTGTAGCAATACGACCTAACGGAAGCCCTGTTGCATCTACAACATACCAAGCACGTTCAATGTTTTCTTTCTTTTGTAAAAATGTACTCATATCTATTTCCTTTCACTGTTTTCCCATCCAAACTTTCCCAGGGTTTAGATCGTCTAACAAATAAAATGTACCGATTAAAATTATATGCAATAGAAGTCAAAAAGTCAAATAAAATCATGTAATTTCATTAAATTTATTGGAATTCTTTTACATCATATTCAATTTCATCTAAATATAATCCATTTGCAGGTGCTGTTCGTAATTGATAAATAAATTTATCATCTTCTAACATTTTTTGAATTAACTCTAAATCACAACGATTTTCACCATAATCTATAATGGCTCCTACTAAATTTCGGACCATATATCTATAAAAACTTTTTCCTTCAAAAAGAATTTGAATCATATCATGGTTTTGCTTAATTTCAATCTTATTAATAATGGCGTTATAATTTTCTCTTTCTCCCGATACAAAATTATGAAAATTATAAGCTCCAATAAACAATTCAGCACATTCTTTCCATTTTTTTAAATCAATTTTACGATTATATTGAAAAAAATAGTCTTCTTTAAATGGACTAAATTCTCCCGTCCAAATTTGATATATATATCTTTTCTTAACTACAGAAAAACGAGCATGGAAATCTTCGTTTACCTTTTTTATGGAAATTATATGAATAAATGGATGAATTATTTTATTCAAAGCAAAAAGAAGATTTTGTTCTGGAATATCTTTCATTAATTCAAAGTGAGCATACTGTCCACTAGCATGAACACCACGATCCGTTCTTCCAGCACCTTTAATAATAACTGGATTCCGATCTAAAATTGTTAATGCGTCTTCTATTTTTTTTTGAACAGTTTCCTTATTTTTTAATCTTTGAAATCCATAAAATTTACTACCATCATAAGCTATTTTAATTAAATATTTCATAATTTATCTCCTGCATTTACACTTCGATAAATTGCCTTTAAAACTTCTTTTGTTTCAATATAAGAACCTAACTTTATATTTTTTTGATTTAAATTTTTTATCAAAGATATAATCGGAGGCATTTCAATATACTGATATATTTCATCCTCATAAAAATCATTCACAAAAATATAATCATTTTCTCGAAATAAAATAAAATTAGTAACCATTCCAAAAAGAAAAGTGATATCATTTGTAAAACATAAAATACATTTTCCATATTTTGTTAATTTTACAAATAATTTTTGATAATAACTTCGATCTTTTCCATAAAACCCTAACTCAAAATTTTGAAACAAAATAGTTTCTGAACGATTTAATAGTGCTTCTACAAATTGTAATCGTTTCATTTCAGTTTTTGATAGTTGATTCCAATTTTTATCTAAAATACTATAATCTAATAAAACCATTTTACATGCGTCTTGAAATTTTGATTCCGAAAAATCAATAATTTTTTCAATAAAATAATCACGAACGATTTTGTCATGACTTTTTTTATCATCCAAAACATAAAATATTTTTTGATTGCTTTCTAAGTTTTTAAAAGAACCATTAAAATTAACAAAAGCAGTAATTTGACTTGGTTTTATAAAATCTTTTAATTTGATTTCCATAATTTTTGAATCAACTCCTGTTCATCTAAAAATATTTCATCAATCATTTCATAACTTTTTAATTGCAAAGACAAATCAACTAAAAAAGGTAAAGTAAAACCAAGTCTATGCATAATTTTTTCTTGTTTTAAAACGTTGATAGTATTTCCCTCAATTAAAATACCGTCTCGTCCCATAACAATAACATATGGAAAAAGTAATGTATCTTCAATATCACTTGTTACATAAAACAAAGTTATATTAAACTCACGTAGTAAAATAAGGAAATCCATTTTCTCTTGTCTAGAAAAAAGCGATAAAATATCATCTACAAAGAAAAAGGTTGGAAATTGTAATACTTGAAAAAGAATCGATACTTTCAATTTAAATTTTAAATTTAATTCTGAATATGAATACTTCAAATTATTTAGCTTTAAAAAAGTTAAAATAATATTTTGATGATTTAAAGATAATTCTGAAAAATGAATTAACGATTCAATTGTCCCTTTTAAATCTAAAATATGAAATAAAAACTGACAAGAATTTTTTTTTACAATCGTTCCAAAATAAGGAACTTCATTTGCGATGGCTTTTAATAAAAGTGTTTTACCAACATTTGTTTTACCAATTAAACAAACATTCTTTTTATGTTCTAAAACATAAGAAAAATTCTTAAAAATTATTTGATTATTTTTGCTAATACCAACGTCTTTTAATTGTAGCTTTTTCTTCATAAAATCACTTCAAAATATATTCTAATAGAAATCCCAAAAAAAAGAAAGATTTTTTCTTTCTAATTCGCATCATTTGGTATTTTAATAATAATTTCATTTGGCAAAGAATACATATATTTTTCTCTAGCATATCTAGCTACGTAGTCAGAATCATGAAGTTTAACAACCTCGGAATTTAAAGACTCCCAATCAGAAAGTAAATCATCATATTTATTATTTAAAGTAAACAATTGCCGTTTATTCTCAACGATTTGCACCCAATCTTGAAAAATAGTACCTACAAAAAAGCTAAGAACAAGTACTAAGACTCCAGTTAGAGCAAAAAGACGTCGTTTTGCTTTTGTATTTGTAGACACCCTTCTTTTCATTCCATATCACCTGATTATTTTAACAAATTATATCATTTGTGAAATAGCTTTTCAATGAAAGGACAAAACTTTACATTCTTTTTGACATATTGAAAAAGAAACTTTTCTAACAAGTAACCAATAAAAGTAACAATTAAAAAATAAATATGGACAACTCCGTAATTAATATAATATAACACCAAAATATAAAACAAAGAAGCGTCTAATATAAATAAAAAAGTAATAATATAACGCATTACACTTTTTAAAGAATACACCATTTTATAATGATAACGACTCAAAAAGGAAAATAAAATACCATATAAAAATGAAACAAAAAAGGATAATAATTGTATTTGATTTTCCATTATTTAAATAATTTAGTAAAGATGGATTCTTCTTTCATCTTCTCTTTATTTTCTAAATAATTAAAACTATTAATTTTTCCTTTTATTCTTACATTACCATCATGTGTATCTAAACGCAGAATTTCCAAACCTTCTCCTTTTAATAGTAAAACACCCATAGTCGTTTCTAATAAAAATTCTTCATGATCAAAGCTACTAATTTTTTTTACTCCTGTTAAATAAATTTGACGACGATCCATTATTTTTACTTCATGATTACTTGTTACAATTTCTTCTATATTTTTTTCCATATTTTTTCCTCCTAAAAAAAAATATGAAATAATATAAAAAATATGAAAAAAAGAGCTTCTTTTTTAGAAACTCTTATTCAGCGTCATCGCTTTTGTTATATTCTTCGAAAATAGCTTCTTCGAACATTTTACGTACATCAGGATTGATTGGATGAGCAATATCTCTATAATCACCAGTAGCAGTCTTTCTGCTAGGCATTGCAATAAATAATCCATTATCTCCTTCTATGATACGAATATCATGAATTGCGAAACTATCATCAATTAAAACAGATGCAATTCCTTTCATTCTTGAGCCTTCTTTTTCAATTTTACGAACGCTAACTGATGTAATCTTCATTGTTACACTCCTTCTAAAGTTTATATGAAACTTAATACTATCATATAGCAGAAAACGCATGAAATCAATATATTTTTACAAGTATTTTACGACTACTTCACCAGTAATTACATCCGCATAATTAAAACTTTTTTCTACATCATTTACTAACACCGTAAAAATGTAAGGATACATTTTCGATAATGTACCAATAAAGTATTCCGTTTTGTTCCGAAGTCCATAAACCGAAACTTCAACTTTTTCATTTAAATGATGACTCATTTTATCTTTTACTATCTCTATATTCAAAAAGAATCCCCTCTCATCTTGGATATCCAACATACATTAGACCGTTACACATTAAACCACCCATACCATCTTTACCATACTTTGTTTTATCTAACAATTCTACCAAATCAATTTGTTTATTTCTTTCACTTGTTGCAACTACTGTAGCAATAATTGCTGGGTCTAAAGCATGAATATTAACACGTTTTGGACTCGAAGCAAAATTAGCTCCCGCTTTAATTAACTCTTCATAATTACTTTGACAAGCACCAGCAATTATGACCAATTTCTCATGACTTTTTTCAAATTTTCTGGCTTCTTGTACTGCTTTTACAAAATTTTTTGTATTTTTATAATTTCTTAAATCATGAATATCTCCCTTTTTTTTGTAATAAGCATCATGACCAGTAATTATAACAACATCCGGTTGATATTCTAAAAGTAACATATGTATTTTTGATGGAATATCACTTTCACTTATTTTTTTGCCAACAGCAAACACTTTATTATTTTTATAATATTTTAAACAACGTTCTAAATACTCACTATCTCCATCAATATGAAGTACTTTTCCAGGCAAATAAAAATAATCGCTACGCATTAAATTTTCATCTTCTAATTTTGTTTCCGTAGCGATTTCTTCTTTACTATCATTTATTTCAGCTAATATTAAATCATCAATTGCACTATCTGCATATAATCTTACATCGACACCTTTTAAATAACACATATTGCCCTTAATATTAATCACTTTAAAAATGGTATCATTTTGATAACTATTTCGGGTAACAAAGTCTCCCTTTTTAATATCCATAGTATCACCACTATATTGTATGAAAAAAGCCTAAAAATGATTACGATAAAATAGTGAAAGTTAAAAAAGAGTTTATAATTTATTTCTTAAACTTTTTTAATTCTTGTCTAAACCATCAATATCTTAAATATATATTTTTAATTTATTTCAAAAATGAATAGAAAGAACAGTATAAATTTCTTCTAATACTTCTTTTGATAATTCTTCTGCACGAACAGAATCTTTTAATTGATATTTTTCTAAAACAGACCAAATCATATTCCAATCATATTCTTTTAAATTATTTTTTAAAGTTTTACGTTTATTTAAAAAACACTTTTTTAAAAAATTAAGAAATTCTTGCGAAACATCTTTTTTTTGATTCTTTTTTTGAAAACAAACCACAGCACTATCGACATTTGGTACTGGAGAAAAAGCTTTTCTTGAAACATCAAATAACTTATCAACTTGAAAATAACAATTCAAAAGCACAGTAAAATAACCATAATCTTTGGATTTTGGTTTGGCACTAAATCGATTTGCTACTTCTTTTTGAACCAATAAAACAATTTTATCAAAAAATAATTGAGATGAGATAAGATGTTCTATGATAGGAGTTGTAATATAATAAGGAATATTAGCAATAACATAAAGATTCTGATATTTAAAATGAGAAAGATCTTCTTTTATATTTCGTTTTAAAAAATCATCAAAAATTATTTGACTTTGATATTTTTCTAAGACAGTTTTCATTCTATCATCAATTTCATAAGCGAGAAAAAAGCATTTTTTTTGAACTAAATACTTTGTTAAAGCTCCTTTTCCAGGACCTATTTCTATAATAAGATCATTTTCTTTTACATCTACAGTATTAGCTATTTTTTGAAGAATTGTTTCATCTTTTAAAAAATTTTGACCTAAACTTTTCTTAGCATGTATCATAAGTATCACCAACTACATTCAAAATATCAAAAACTTACAAAAAAAACAAGGTTAGGAATCCCAACCTTGTCTTAAAATATCATAAGTTATAGTTCTTCTACCAACATATTTTCTAGCATATTCATTTGTAGGAGTAAGTAAATCAAGATTATTACCTTTTACTCCTCGATCTAAAACAATAGCTACAATCGGCTCATCAGAAACTGTATTTAAATGAAATCTTACAATGGACCCGCATGGCAAATTTTTGCTTGATGCAACAATATTAACGGTTCCATAAGTAGTATCAAAAAAAGTATCTGTACCATCTTTTACATCATAATTTGGCTTACAAGAAAGACTACCACCACAGGTTGGACAATTTACATAATATCCCGTCAGATAACCCGTTAAACTTTCTTTTGTAGTGAAGATATCAGTCCGGATATCTTCCGTAAATTTAAGAGCCATTGTAGATAAATCAATTGTCTGATTCGTTGCTTCATTTATAAATATCGTTTCTACATGTCCTACACTTGACTTTGCTATCAATAGTACAAAAATAATGATACAAGCTCGAATTATTTTGGATATTTTCCATTTTTGAAATATCTCCAAAAAACTCACCTCAAATCATGAAATAATCGTAACATAGTTAATTTAGTTTGTCAAAAAGAGAACGAATATTCTCGTTGGTAACTTTTTCTAATTGATTTAATGAAACATTTAACTCTTTCGCAATAAATTCAGCAATATTTTTAATATATTTCGATTCATTCTTTGTTCCTCGATAAGGATGGGGAGTTAAATATGGACTATCTGTTTCTAATATAGTATATGAAAAAATAGACGGTAATAGTTCTTTTAATTTACTATTTTTAAAAGTTACTACTCCATTAATTCCTAATTTATAACCCATTTTAATATAAATTTGAGCAATTTCTAAGCTTCCAGTAAATGAATGAATTACTCCTTTTCCATGAAAATTTTTTAAAATTTGGATCGTATCATTCGTTGCTTCTCTTGAATGAATAACAACAGGAAGATTGTATTCTTCTGCAATTTTTAATTGTTTTTCAAATAATTCAATTTGTTTTTCTTTGGAATCTTTAGAATAATAGTAATCTAATCCGATTTCTCCAATTCCTAAAATTTTAGGATGATTTAAATGTTGTCTTACAAAATGAATATCTGATTCTTGATAATTTTCTACTTCCTCTGGATGGATGCCAATTACTCCATAAACAAAAGGATATTTTTCAATTAAGGATAAAACTTCTTCATTACTTTTTTGATCACATCCACTAACAATGAAATGAGTCACTCCATTATTGATGGCTTGATTTAATATTTCTTCAATATTCTCATAATATTCTGAGAATAAATGACAATGACTATCCCATAAATTTATCATTTTTACATCTTAATCCTTTGAAAAATTGGAGAAGGTTCTAAGACGTCATAAATAAGATTTTCTTGAAATTCAAAACTTTGATTCATTTGATTCAACTGTCTTTTTATTTCTATTCCAGTATTTGGTAAGTAAGGAGATAGGAAAATAGCAGATACTCGAATTGATTCCAATAAATGATACAATACAGTCGCTAAACGATTCTTTTTATCATTATCTTTTGCTAAAACCCAAGGCATTGTCTCATCAATATATTTATTACTGCGGCGTAATAATTCAAAAATTTCATCAAGGGATTTTCCAATTTCCAAATCATCCATCCGTTTAGTAATATTTTCTTTTAAATGATTGATTAAACTTATTAATTCAGAATCAATACTTTCTATTTCTTTTTTATTTTCAATATGTCCATCAAAATATTTTTTTGCCATAGCAATAGTACGATTTACTAAATTTCCTAAAACATTTGCTAAATCTGCATTAATTCGATCAATAATTAAATCATTAGTAATATTTCCATCATGTCCATAAGGAATTTCATGTAATAAATAATAACGAATCGCGTCGACTCCAAATTCCTTAACCAAATCATCCGCATATAAAACATTGCCTTTGCTTTTACTCATTTTATCTTCATTCATTAAAAGCCAAGGATGTCCAAATATTTTTTTCGGTAAAGGTAAATCCAAAGCCATTAAGAAAATAGGCCAATAAATCATATGAAAACGAATAATATCTTTTCCTATAATTTGTAAATCAGCAGGCCAATATTTATGAAATTTCTCTGTAGTTTTATCAGTATCATATCCAATATTTGTAATATAATTTGTAAGAGCATCTAACCAAACATAAACAACATGTTTTGGATTCGAAGGAACTTTAACTCCCCAATCAAATGACGTTCTAGAAACACATAAATCAAGTAATCCTGGTTTAATAAAATTATTCATAATTTCATTTTTACGAGATTCAGGTTCAATAAAATCAGGATGAGAATCGATATAATCTTCTAATCTTTTTTGATATTTTGACATTTTAAAAAAATATGCTTCTTCACTTTTTTTCACAACTTCTCTACCACAATCCGGACATTTCCCATCCTTTAATTGACTTTCTGTAAAAAAAGATTCACAAGGTATACAATACCATCCTTCATAATTTCCTAAATAAATATCACCTTGTTCTAATAATTTTTCAAAAATATTTCCCACAACTTTCTCATGATTCTCATCCGTTGTTCTTACAAACTTATCATAAGTTGTATCCATAATATCCCAAATTTCTTTTATTTCCTGGGAAATATTGTCACAATATTCTTGACAAGTTAAACCAATCTCCATTGCTTTGGTAGCAATTTTCTCACCATGTTCATCTGTACCAGTTTGAAAATAAACATCATATCCTAATAGACGTTTAAATCGTGCAATTGCATCAGCTAATACGATTTCGTAAGTATTTCCAATATGAGGCTTTGCTGATGTATATGCAATTGCTGTAAAAATACTAAATTTTTCTTTCATTATTTTCTTCCTTTCATAGAAAAAAGCCATGAACAAAAGGACGAGAAAAAACCCGTGGTACCACCTTTATTCATGACTAACATGCACTTTGCTTCTTAACGCGAAGATTCGATTTAGCTCCAGAGCCATTTTCGATACTTTTTTTATCTGCTTTCACCAAAATACAGATTCTCTAATTAAAAAAATGTATCTCTCTTTCCTTCATAACTAAATTTATGAAAATAATACCATGTTCATTCAAGAAATGTCAATTTTATTTGCTATCATAAGCGCTACAAATTTAGCAAATTGTTTTTCTTCTTTAGAAAAAGCTTGGTCTTTTACTAAAATTATCAAACCTAAACAATCAATGGATGATATAATCGGTTGAATATAAAAATATCCTTCTATTTCATAATTATTTAATTCTAACTTTTCAAAAGAAGTCGACTCATAGTTTTCTCTATTTTGTATGTACATTAACATTTTTGTATTTAAACTCACATTTTTTAAATCAAATTTAATATTATCAGAATAGGAAACAATTTTATCACGATCGGTAATCATCATAGCATAATCCATTATAGTTGGTATAATTTCACATAATTTATTTGAAAAATCTTGATATTCTAACATTCTAGAATATTTCTTTAAAATAATTTTATCTTCTTCAGTAAAAATTTCTAAATTTTCTCCATCTCGTATTCCTAAATGTCTTCTGATTTCTTTTGGTATTACAATTCTTCCTAATTCATCAATTCTTCGAATTACTCCAGTTGACTTCAAATTTGTTCACTCCATTCTAATTATAGTGTTGGAATAAACCAAGTATTTTATACAAAAAATTGTTTAAATTATAGAAATATCATTTAAAATTTTATCAAACAACGGAACAACATAATAAACAAAATGTTTATCTAAACCATTTAAGAATAATGAAATTTGGATTCTTTTATTTTCATACTTTAATTTAAATTTTGGATTAATATTATAAGCTTCCAAAAATAATTTATCACCTTTTATATTTGAACTAATTTTCTCCGGTAATTCAATCATTATTTCTCTTTGGGTTTGTTTTACTTTCGTAATATTTAATTTTTTTGCAATTTTTTCAAACCATTCTTCATACATATATATTTCTAAGGAATCAAAAATGGTGCCAAAACGATCCTGAAATTCTTCTTTTAATTCTAATAATTTTGCATAACTATCAATTGTATTAATTTTTTGATGTAACTCTATTTTTAATTCTTCATCACTGACATAATCATCTCCAATATGAGTTTCTACACTAAGAAGTGACTTATTTTCTTCCTCATCTTCTTCTACTATTTCTCCTCGTAAACGTTTCATCTCTTCTTCGACCATTTTCATATAAAGGGAAATTCCAACAGTATCTACAAAACCAGCTTGTTCACTTCCAAGTAAATCTCCTGCTCCCCGAATAGATAAATCTCGCATAGCGATTCGATAACCACTTCCTAATTCTGTAAATTCTTTAATTGCTTGTAATCTTTTCACAGCAATATCATTTAAAACATGATTCGTGCGATACATTAAATAAGCATATGCAATGCGATTACTTCTTCCTACACGACCTCGTAATTGATAAAGTTGACTTAATCCAAAATGATCTGCGTCATAAATTATTAAAGTATTAGCATTAGGAATATCAATACCTGTTTCAATAATTGTCGTACATAGTAAAATATCATATTCATATTTAATAAAGGAATTCATAATATTTTCCAAATCAATTTTCGACATTTGTCCATGGGCAAAAGTAATCCTAGCTTCTGGTACTAATTTTTTTAATTCACTTACTTTTTTTTCTATTGTGGCAATTTGATTATAAAGTATAAAAATTTGCCCTTTTCTAGAAAGTTCTTTATAAATAGCATCTTTAATTAAAAGTGAATTTTCTTCTATTACATATGTTTGAACAGGATAACGATTTACTGGAGCCGTATCTATAATAGATAAATCTCTTAATCCACTCAAAGCCATTTTCAAAGTTCTAGGAATAGGAGTTGCAGAAAGTGTTAAAACATTTACATCATTTTTATATTTTTTAATTTTTTCTTTATGCGTAACACCAAAACGTTGTTCCTCATCAACAATAAGTAATCCAAGCTTTTGAAATGTAATATCTTCACTAAGAAGACGATGAGTTCCAAACACTAAATCAATTTTTCCACTTTTTAGTCCATCTATGATTCTTTTCGTATCTTTTTGACTAGTAAAACGATTTAATAAAGCAATTTCAATTGGATAATCAACAAATCGAAGCAAAGCAGATTCATATTGTTGTTTACTTAAAATTGTAGTAGGACATAAATAAAAAACTTGTTTATTATTTAAAATTGTTTTAAAAATAGCCCGAAAAGCAACTTCTGTTTTTCCAAATCCAACATCACCGCATAATAAACGGTCCATAGGTATTTGACTTTTTAAATCACGATTAATATCTCCAATCGCTCTTAATTGATCCGATGTTGGTTCATATGGAAATGCAGAGGCAAAAATTTCTTCTTCCGTATAATCTTGATAAGCTATACCTTTTACACTACTTCGTTTTGCATATAATTTTATTAATTCTTCTGAAATATCATGAATTCTTTTTTGAATAGATCTTTTTTTATTAATCCAAGATGTAGAATTTAATTTATTTACTTGTGGTTTTGTACCATCTTTATCGGAATATTTATAAATCGTCGAAATTTTTTCCACTGGAATATAAATTTTATCATTTCCTGCATAATCGATTTGAATATAATCTTTTTTTAAGCCTTGCTGAACTAAAGTAACAACACCATGATAAATACCTATCCCATGTGCTCGATGTACCACATAATCTCCTGTTTTTAAAGAATCTAAAGCATTAATTTTTCTTCCTATCCGATAATTATTTTTATAATGTATTGTTTGATCTTGTACTTTTTCAATATCAAATTCTGATATAACAACATAATCTTGAAACAAAAAACCATGATTTATTTTTTCTTTTAAAATCGTGATAACATTCGAATTAATATTTGTTTTATCATATTGAATTGGATAATCATGAATTAATTCTTTTATTTGGTTAATTTGATTTTCTTTCGATAAACAAAATACAATCATTTTATGATGGATAAAATTTTGTTGTACAAAATCTAATAACTTTTGTAAATCTCCTTGAAAGTTATTGATTTCTTTTGAATGATATTGAAAAACATTGTCTTTTTGAAGAAATTGATCAAATGAATTCAAATATAGGTTATAAATAGTTTTAATATCTTCAAAAGCATACATATATTGTTTTTCTTTTTCGTTTTTAGAAATTTTATATTCTAATATATCTTCTTCTAATTTTAAATAACTTGTTTTAATTTGATGGAAGTCTTTAAAAATGACAATAGGTTCGTTTAGATAATCATATAAAGAACTAGATGAGTTGGTTTCAATTTCTTGATAAGGATGAATTTCAATTTCTGAAATTTCTTCTAAAGATAACTGAGAAGTTTCATCAAACCGACGTATTGATTCTATTTCATCTCCAAATAATTCAATTCGAAATGGTTTTTCTTCATAAACAGGAAATATGTCAATGACAAAACCTCGAATAGCAAATTCTCCAGTGGAAGTAACCAAAGACTCTTTTTTATATCCATATTGGATTAATTGTTCTTGAAAAGAATCTCGTTTTAATTGTAAATGTTTTTGTAAAGAAATAGTGAATGTTTTTTGTTGATTGACATCGGGTAAAAAACGTAAAAATCCTGTTAAATTTGTAATGACAATAAAGTGTCCTTCATTGATTCTTTCTAAAGTTTCTAAACGCTTCATTTTTAATTCTGGAGAAATTGCAATTGCGACAGAAGATAAAAAATCATCCATCGGAAATAATAAAACTTGTCTAGTATATGTCTCTAAAGAATTGTAAATTTGATTGGCTTCGTATAAAGAACTGGTAACAACTAAAATATTTTTTTTAAGTTTTTGATAGGTTTGTAAAATGTAAAAAATGTTTAACTCATTTGTTAAACCTTGTATGACACTTCCATTTTCAAAATGAAAAAAAGTTGAATTCATATTAGACTCCTTTAATTAAAATTACACATTGTTTTCTCTACACCATTTTGAATAAAAGAATTAATAATATCATGATAAACAGAATATTGCTTTTTTAAAAATTCCATTTCTTGTTTTGAAAATTTACTCAATACATAATCAATGGTATTTCCACGATTTGATGAAGCAATTCCAATTTTTAATCTACAAAATGAATTATTTCCCAAACAGGAAACAATTGACTTTATTCCGTTATGACCTCCAGAAGAACTATTCTTTTTAATTCGATGAGTTTGAAACGGTAAATCCAAATCATCATGAATAATTAAAATATCTTCCATTTTTATATGATAAAAATCAACTACTTTTCTTACTGCATTTCCAGAAAGATTCATATAGGTATTAGGTTTTAAAAACAGAACCTTTTCTTCTCTTATCGTAATAATTTGATAAAAACCATCAAATTTATTTTTCCACAAGTCGTTTTGAATATACTCATCTAAAATCATAAAACCAATATTATGTCTTGTTGTTTCATATTCTTTACCAGGATTTCCAAGTCCTACAATAAGCTTCATTTTATTCCTCCTTCAAACAGATTTTGATATGTACTGATTTCATTCAAAAAAATAGGTTCATGAACTTTCATCCCTATATTACCTCGTTTTATAGCACGAAACAATATTAAAAAAGACGTTTCATTTTTTTTGGGATATACCATATAAATATCTTTTACTCTTAAATTATATTTTTCCATCAAAACAAGAATTTCTTGTAATCGTTCCGCGATATGAACCAAATAAAAATTTCCCTTATCTTTTAAAAAATATGATGCAATTGAAATGGTATCTTCTAAATTAATTTCCACTTCATGCCTAGCAATTTGTTTTATTTTTTCTCGATTTAAAAAATCCTTATTATGAAATAAAAAATAAGGAGGATTACATGTTATAATATCAAAGTTATTTCCCGGGAAATAAGTGGATAAGTTTTTTATATTATCATTTATTATTTGAATCTGATTATCTAAATGATTGTATAAAATAGATTCTTGGGCTAATTGATAAATTTCATTTTGCAATTCAATACCTACAATAGAAATATTTGTTTTAGTAGATAAAATAATTGGAATAATTGCATTACCAGTACATAAATCTAAAACTTTTTTATCGTTTTTATGAAATCTTACACTTTCCGCTAAAAGTATAGAATCCAAGGAAAATTTGAATCCTTCTTCATATTGAAAAATTTTTAAATTAGGATAGTCATACACATCATTGAGTAACTTCTTCATCTAAATAAAATTCCTTATATTCATTATTAATAAAAACTTTATATTTCCGATTTAAAATATCTACACTAGTAACAACGCCTTCACCAAATGTTGTATTTATTTTTTGGCCAATATTAGGCATTCCAACTTGGCATTTTTGATATTCTTCGTCTTCATAAGCCAAACAACATAATAAACGTCCACAACATCCATTAATTTTAGAAGGATTCAATGCTAAGTTTTGATTTTTTGCCATATTCATACTAACAGATTCTAAATGATTCAAAAAACTAGAACAGCATAATTCTCGCCCACAAGGTCCAACACCACCAATTTGTTCCGCTTTATCACGCGCTCCTACTTGTCTTAATTCAATTCTTGTCCGATATATACCAGCCAACTTTTTAGCTAATTCGCGAAAATCTACTCGTTCATCGGCATAGAAATTTAAAAGCAATTGCTGACGGTCAAAAGTAAATTCTGCATCAATAAAATTCATTTTTAAATTTAATTCACTTGCAAATTTCTTAGCATTTTTTAAAGCAGAACTGCTATCTTTTAAATTTGTTAAATATTGTTCGTAATCTTTTTTTGTACTAATTCTAATGATATCTTTTATACTCTCTTTAAAAGATTCAACATTTTTATTCTCAACACGATTTACTACTTTTCCAAATTGTAAGCCTTTATCTGTGTCGACAATTACCGTTACATTCATAGGAATTTTCATATCATGCCCATTAAAATAATAAATTTTTCCTTTATCTCGAAAAGTTACTCCATATATATTCATATTATGTCCTCGTTTCTAATAAAAATCGATCCAATAAAAGATTGATATTAACATTATAACTTAATTCTTCTTCTAGTTGTTTTACAATATCAAGTTGATTTAAAAAATAACTTGAATTCTTTTTTAATAAAAATTTTAATTCATTGTATTTATCAGTTAATTCCATATAATTAATTGATACTCGATATAATTCATAATAAATATGAAATATTGTTTGAAAAAAAAGTTGATATTGTTCTTTGCAAAAAACATAATCTAAAAAAAATTCTCGATTAATTTGTAATGATAAATCGCTACTTTCATGAATTAATTTTAAATATTGCACCGCTATAGATTCTATATTAAAATCAAACAAATTAGTATCATAAAAAGCTGGTATGATTTGGCATCTACTTTTAATGGTATCAATTACATTTTCTTTATTATTTGTGATAAAGAAGCCTAAAACTCCTATTTCTGGTTCCTCTAAAAATTTTAAGATGGCATTAGCAGACGATGGATTAAATTTTTCAGAATTTAAAATGATATAAATATTATATTTTGAAAAAATTGGTTTGGTACTAAATCTTTGCTTTAAATTTAAAATTTGTTCTTTTTTTATTAATTGCCCTTCTAAACGAATAATTTCTAAGGATGGTAATTGTTCAATATCAATTAGATGACATAAATTACAATGACTACAATTTTCTTTATATGTTTTTTCACAATTAATTTCTTTTATTATTTTTTTTAAATCCTCAAAACACTTAACTTGATTATTTGTTTCAATCAAAAAAGCATGAGAAAGTCGATTCTCATGATAGCTTTTAATAATTTGATTTAAATAATTGTGATGCATAATACCACCTACTACAATTATACTAAAAAATACATTACAATTAAAGATAATAATCCTGGTATTCCCAAAATAGAAACAATTCCAACTGTAATGAAATTAATTGGAACAAAAATATTAATTGAAGATACTAATAAATTAAATCCATACAATATTACAAATGCTACTACTATTTTTTTTAAAACATTTACTATTTTTTTTATCATAATAGGATCCCTCAATCCATTTTATGATAAAAAGAAAGATTTATTCTGAGATTTGACGTCTGTCATTTAATGCTTTATCAAGAGTAATCGTATCAATATAATCGATTTCAGCTCCCATTGGGAGTCCATAAGATAGTCTGGATATTACAACATCTTTACCTTCAAATATTTTTTTTATATATAATGTTGTTGTTTCTCCTTCAATAGAAGATTTTAAAGCTAATATAATTTCAGGCTTTTCTAACTTTTCAACTCGATTTACCAAACTACTTAAATGAATATCCTCTGCCCCAATATTATCAATGGGAGAAATTAATCCTTTTAATACGTGATAAACTCCATGAAAATTACCTACTCTTTCGAAAGCAAAAACATTTTTATAATCTTCAATTACACATATTAAATTTTGATTTCGGTCGGTAGAATTACAAATAGGACATATTTCTTCTTCTGTTAAATGTCCGCAAATACTACAAGGATGTAAAAGTTGTTTTGCAAGTTTAATATCCTCCGAAAAATTCTGGATTTCTTCTTCTTTCATATCTAAAGTAGCTAAAGCTAACCGCTCTGCACTTTTTTCACCAATTCCAGGTAATTTTTTATAAAATTCAATTATTTTTTCTAATTTTTCAGGATATATTTTCATTACATTAGACCATCAAGCATTCCAGCATAAGATCCCATTTTTTCTTGAAAAGCAGAATCTATTTTTGATATAGCTTCTTTCATAGCAATATGAATCATATCTTCTAACATTTCATGATCCTCTTCTAAAATTGGTTCATTATAAAGAATTTTTATGGAAACTAATTCCTTTTTACCATTAAAAGAAACTTCAACCCAATCCGATTTTCCAGTAAAAATTTGGGAATTTATTTCATCTTTCTTTTTTTGCAAATCCTTTTGCATTTTTTGGGCTTGTGCCATTAAATTTTGCATATTCATAATTTTTCCTTCTTTCTAAACTATTTCTATTTTATCATGTTCAAAGACTTCTTGTGCAATTTTCTCTGAAATTGATATTTCTAAATCACTTTTTTCTATTATTATAGGACTTTCTTCTATCAATTCATATTTTTTTCCTTGTTTCATATTTTCAATGTATTTTTGTTTTTCTTTTTGCCATTCCTCTATAGTTAGAGCAATAAATTGAAGTTCTCGGTCAAAAAATTCGCATAAATAATCAGATATTTCATCAATTTGACGATTTATTAATAATGATGTACTTTCTAGCTGACTCACGATTATTACATTCGTAGAAGATACCGCTACAATTTCTGAGTCAATTAATAAATTTAATATTTCATCTGGAATTGGCGATGTGGATAAGTCACTCCACATATTTTTTAATTCTTGTAATAAATCTTTTTTGGCTCCTACAAAGCAATTATTTACACGAATTTCTTTTAGTTTTAATAAAGAATCATTTGAGTCAATCTGATTAAATATTTCAGAAGAATTTTCAGTCATTGTAGACTCTTCTAATATCGGTTCTTTCTCTATAATATCTGTATTTTCTGAGATATTTTCTTTCGTTTCTGAAATTGATACCGCAGAATTTTCACTTTTTTTGGTAATATAACTTATACATATTAATTCAATTAAAATATAAGGATTAATATTAATATTAGTACGATTTAAACAATCATTTAATTCAAAAATTAATTTTTTTGCTTGTTCATAACTGAATTTAGAAGAAATGATATTTGTTTTCAATTCTATCGCATAGTTCATTACTTCTTGAATTAGTTTTTTTATAAAAATTTTATAATCAGTACAACTATTTTTTAATTGCTCAAATTGATTCATTAATTCTTCTATATTATTATCTAAAATATTTTTAAATATATTTTTAATAAATATGCCAGAAATTGAACCATAATTAGATAATACTTCTTCTATAGTAATTGTTTTTGAAGAAGATGATAATTGGTCTAATAAACTTAGGGCATCCCGCATTCCACCTTCTGAAATCGAAGCAATTTCAGAACAAGCTTCATCAGAAATTTCAATTTTTTCTTCTTTACATACGTAATTAATTTGTTTTTTTAATTCTTCCATAGTCATTTTTTTAAAATCAAATCTTTGACAACGAGATAAGATAGTAATCGGTACACTCTCAATATTTGTAGTAGCCATAATAAATATTACGTGAGCAGGTGGTTCTTCTAAAGTTAATAATAAAGCATTAAAAGCACTAGTGGTCATCATATGAACTTCATCAATAATATAAATTTTATATTTGCTATTTGTTGGGGCTATTTTGACATTGTTGATAAGTTCTCTTATTTCATCTACTCCATTATTTGAAGCAGCATCGATTTCTATTATATCTGAACTTGTTGTAAAATTTAAGCAAGAATTACATTTTTCACAAGCTTCTCCATCGATTGGATTTTCACAATTAATTGTTTTTGCAAATATCTTAGCAGTACTTGTTTTACCTGTTCCACGTGGACCTGTAAATATGTAAGCATGGGATATTTTTTCATGTTTTATGGCATTTTTAAGCATATTTTTAGTATATTCTTGACCTATAATAGATTGAAAATTATTAGGTCGATACTTCCGATAAAACACTTTATAATTCATTAAAATCACCAAATTAATTATACCATAGAACCTCTTCTTTTCTATCTTTTACGTTTAAAAAATTGAGATAATATTTTTTTATATTCTTCTAATATTTTTTCTTGATAAAATTGTTTATAACGTGTTTTGCTATATTCTTTTTTGTAATTTAATTTTTCACACAAATAATAAACTTCTTTGATTCGTGATTGATTAATGATACTTTCACACATGGAACATGGTTTTAGTGTTACATATAAAGCACAATCACTTAAATTCCATCTTTTTAGTTTTCTTGAGGCTTTTTTTATTGCTAAAACTTCTGCATGGGCAGTAATATCCTTCTTTTTTTCTCGAAGATTATATGCTTTGGAAATTATTTTATTATTATTTGTGATAATAGCTCCAATGGGGACTTCTTTTTTTTTAGCAGCTTTTAAAGCTAAATTAAGACATTCTTTTATAATTTTTTCTTCCATATTTAACCTTCTTCATTTTCAATGTTCCACGTGGAACATTATTTAGACATAAAAAATGTGCACACAAATAGGGATTATATTGGCTGCTATCTTCCGATCCTGACCATTTTATAATATATTTGTTGCACATTAATATTTTAGCAAACTTTACTTTATTTATCAATAAAACAATATTTTAAATACAAAATTATTTTATTTTATAAAATCCATATGTAATTTTGACAAAAAAAATAAACTAATAAAAAAAATGTTTCACGTGAAACATTTTTTTTTATTCTGGATTGGAATCTATTTTCTCTTCTATTATTGTTTCTTCATGTTCAACCAAACTTATTGTAGAAACAGTTTGATCATTTTTTAAATTAATTAATCGAATTCCTTGTGTAACTCTGCCTAATGTCGATATCTGTTCCAAAGGCATACGAATCAACATTCCTGTATTCGTAATAACAATAACGTCTTGATTTTCTGAAACAACTTTAAAGGACGCAATACTACCATTTTTTTCGGTAACATTTAAAGCTTTTACTCCTTTACTTCCACGCTTTGTTGCTCGATATTCACAAACATTCGTTTGTTTTCCGTATCCTTTTTTGGTAACAATTAAAATTTTATCTTCTTCAGTTGCAATTTCTGCTCCAACACATTCAGCGCCATCTAAATTAATGCCTCGTACACCTGTAGCTGTTCGACCCATGACTCTTAACTCAGATTCTTCAAATTTTACCATTCTTCCCGCACTAGAACCAAGTAAAATCAAATCATTTCCAGTTGTTTTTTTCACAGCAATTAATTCATCATTATCTTTTAAATTTATACAAATTTTACCAGAAGTTCTTATGCTATCAAAATCTTTAATATTGGTTTTCTTTACAACTCCCATTTTGGTAACAAATAATAAATTTTGATAATTTTCTTCTTTGCCAACATTGATTACACTATTTATCATTTCATCTTTTTCAATTTGTAAAAGATTAATAATTGGTAAACCTTTGGATTGACGACTATATTCTGGAATTTCATAACCTTTTAATCGATATACTTTACCTTTATTAGTAAAGAATAAAACATAATCATGTGTGGATAAGTTGATTAAATGTTCTACAAAATCCTCTTCGTTGGTACCCATACCTTTTACTCCAACACCACCACGATTTTGAGATTTAAAAGTATCAACCGTAGTTCGTTTAATATAACCTTTGTTAGTAAGTGCTATCATAATATTTTCTACTGGAATTAAAGACTCGTCTTCAATATATTCGATGGCAGTCATATCAATATTTGAGCGTCTTTCATCTGCATATTTATTTTTTATTTCTAATAATTCATCTCGAATAATTGATAAAATCTTTTCTTCACTACCTAAAATTGAGCGTAATTCATCAATTAACTTAATTAATTCTGCTAACTCATTTTCAATTTTTTCACGTTCTAAACCAGTTAAACGACGTAATTTCATTTCTAAAATTGCATTTGCTTGAATTTCATCCAAACCAAATTTTTGCATTAATTGTTCTCTGGCAATTACATCAGTTTGTGACTCACGAATCGTTTTAATTACTTCGTCTAAATGATCGATAGCAATTTTCAATCCTTCTAAAATATGAACACGTTCTTCGGCTTTTCCTAAATCATATTTGGTACGACGAATAATAATTTCTTTTTGATAATCAATATATTTTGAAATAATATCTTTTAATGGTAATACTTTTGGAGTTTTTCCATCTAACATTAAGAAATTAATACCAAATGTAGTTTGTAATTGCGTATGTTTATAAAGATTATTTAATACAACATTTGCATTTGCATCCTTTTTTAAATAAATAACAACTCGAACAGGATTTTCTAAATTTGATTCTTCATGTAAATCACTAATTCCATCAATGATTTTATCTCGAACTAACTCACCAATTCGTTTTTGAAAATCTGCTTTATTTACTTGATAAGGTAACTCTGTAATAATAATACGAGATTTTCCATTACTTTCATCAATTTCAACTTTACCTCGAATTGTAATAGAACCGCGTCCTGTTTCATAAGCTTTTTTAATTCCACTATTTCCTAAAATTGTTGCACCAGTTGGAAAATCAGGACCTTTTATATATTCCATTAATCCTGTAGTGTCAATATCATGATTATCGATGTAGGCAACACAGCCATCAATTACTTCCCCAAGATTATGCGGCGGAATATTGGTTGCCATTCCAACAGCAATCCCCATAGTTCCATTTACTAAAATATTAGGAAATCTACTTGGTAATATAATTGGTTCTTTCTCTGTTTCATCAAAATTTGATTCAAAATCAACTGTATTTTTATTAATATCACGAATCATTTCAAGAGATAATTTCGAAAGACGAGCTTCAGTATAACGCATTGCTGCAGCTCCATCGCCATCCATATTTCCAAAATTTCCATGGCCATCGACTAATATATGACGAAAACTAAAAGGTTGTGCCATACGAACCATTGCATCATAAATAGAAGAATCTCCATGAGGATGGTATTTTCCCATAACCTCTCCAACAATTCGAGCACTTTTTCGATGTTGCTTGTCTGGAGTAAATCCAGATTCATACATAGAATATAAAATTCGACGATGCACAGGCTTTAAACCATCTCTTAAATCTGGTAAAGCTCTGGATGTTATAACACTCATTGCATAGTCTATAAATGATTCTCTAACTTCTGTCACTATATTATTTTCAATAATCTTATCCATAACTTACCTCCTAAATATCTAAATTTTTTACTGAAGTGGCATTTTCTTCAATGTAGCTTTTACGAGGTAGAACATCTTCTCCCATCAAATCACTAAAAGTTTTATCTGCTTCCATTGCATCCGACACAGTAATACGTTTTAAAATTCTATTATCAATATGCATTGTAGTTTCTCTTAAATCAATGGCATCCATTTCTCCTAAACCTTTAAATCTTTTTACAATTGGCTTAGCATTTGGAGGTAAAGTAGCACGATATTCCGCCAGTTCTTCATCTGAT
>CAOKKL010000014.1 GCA_948469065.1 uncultured Mycoplasmatota bacterium
CGTATGCTAATGACACCAATGACAAACATTATAATCGTCGCATTTTAGGAGATGCCACAGGAGAAATGGGGCCATTTGCAAACGTAACGAATGGAACTCAAACAAGACCAATTAATTCATGGTACCAAAATGAAGCTTGGTTTGTTGGAGCTAATTGGCCATGGTTGATTCGTAGTACAGATATGCGTCATGGATCGAATGCAGGAATATTCTCTTTTTATCCGGAACATGGTAATATGGATATTCATTATAGTTATCGAATTGTACTAGCTTGATAAATAATAGATTAGAAAAAATTAATAAATTTTCTTTTGCAACTTTATTATTTAATATTTTTATTTTAAGGTTTGTCAATGGAGAAATTTAATAAATTAAATCTTTTTTAAGATGATTTTCGATATGTTTCGTCTAATTCATCTTTTGTTAATTTACGTGCTTTAATTTGCTCAGGATTTGATAGGATATATTCTTCATCAAGAATAATAGGATTCGCTTCTTTTTTTGCTTCTTCAGTCGACATTTTTTTTGTTTCTTCCAAATCGGGTACTACCAAATCTTGACATGGTTTAAAATAAGACGTTGCTTCTTCAAAAGAAGCTTTATAAAAACGGGCTTCTTTTAAATTAACTTGTTCCTGCCATATAAAAACCGTATGAGCATATTCTTCCAAAATATCTAAATTATCATCAATTTCTTGTTTGGTGTCACGTCTTTTATAAAAAAGATGATTTTTTTCTTTTTTTAAATCATAAATCGAATCTTGAATAAGATTTTGATTTTCTTTATATTCTCTTATTTTATCTTCGGTTTTCAAAATTTTTTCTTGTAAATGTTCTATTTCTTTCGGGTTAGTAGCAGAATTTAATTGGCGATTTAAACGTTTTAAATAAGCTTCTGCCATCATTTTTTTGATTTCAATAAAACTTATTTCACCATTTTGTCTTATGATTTTGGTTTCGATATGATCGATCTTATGAGATTCTTCTTCATATTCTTCTTGTAATGTTTCGATAAGTTGTTGCTGTTCATGATAAGCATTTTGAGCATTTGATAATCTATCTTTTTCATCTTTAATATATTTTTCTAATTCTTTTTGAATTTTTTTATCTTTTTTTAAAAGCTTCCAAATTTTTTCTGAATCTACTTTTAACATAGCAGTCACCTTGACAAGTATCATAACAAAAAAAATAGTGATTTACTAGCCTTATTACTGCAAATTTGATATAATTACCAAGAGTGATTAAAATGAATATTTACGACATGACCAAAGAAAAATTAGAAGAATATTTTTTATCCATTGGCGAAAAAAAATTTAAAGCCATCCAAGTTTTTGAATGGTTATATCAAAAAAGAATACATAGAATTCACGAATGGACGAATTTAAAAAAAGAAATGCGAGAAAAAATAGCAAATGATTTTTCTTTTGAAATGCCAAAAATTGTGAAACATGAAATAGATGATTTAACTGAAAAATTTTTAATCGAATTAAAAGACAAAGAACATATTGAAGCTGTTTTAATGCATCATGATTATGGAAATAGTATTTGTGTTTCTAGTCAAGTAGGATGCAATATGGGTTGTGCGTTTTGTGAGTCAGGTCGTTTAAAAAAAATAAGAAACTTAGAAACTTATGAAATGGTTTGTCAAATTTTATTAATTGAAGAAATAAAAAAAGAAAGAATTTCAAGTGTAGTCATTATGGGAATTGGCGAACCATTAGATAATTATGAAAACGTAATGGATTTTATTAAAATCATCAATGACTCCAAAGGAATTGCTATTGGCGCAAGACATATCACATTATCTACTTCCGGTTTAGTTCCTAAAATAAAAGAATTAATGAATTTTCCATTTCAAATTAATTTAGCAATTAGTTTACACGCTTCTAATAATGAATTACGTAGTCGCTTAATGAATGTCAATAAAGCGTATAATTTAGATGAATTATTAGACACCATTCGTGCATATATTTTGAAAACCAATAGACGAGTTACAATAGAATATGTTATGCTAAATAATGTAAATGATGGAGAAAAAAATGCGTTGGAACTTGCAAAAATTTTAAAAGGAATGAATGTTTATGTTAATTTGATTCCTTACAACGAAACCAATCATTTTGAATTTAAAAAAAGTACCAAAAATCAAATAATGAAGTTTTATGATACTTTAAAAAAGAATAAGATTAATGTAACGATAAGAAAAGAATTTGGTAGTAAAATCTCTGCTGCCTGCGGGCAACTAAGAAGCAAAGAGGTGGAAAGATGAAATCATTTTATTTAACAGATGCTGGACAAGTAAGAAGTCATAATGAAGATAGTGTTACGATTTTGAAAAACCCAAGTAACGAATATTTATTAATGGTTGCTGATGGAATGGGAGGACACCGAGCAGGAGAAGTTGCTTCTAGTCTTGCCGTAACACATTTTGGAAAACGATTTACGAGTATAAGTAGCATCGGTTCTATGGCAGACGCAGTTAATTGGATGAAAGACAATATTAGTGAAGTCAATAAAAACATTTTAGACTATGCAGTAAAAAATCCTGATTCCAAAGGACTTGGAACGACACTTGTTTTAGCATTATATACAAAAGAATTTTTAATATTTGGGAATATTGGCGATTCTTCCGGATACGTTTTAAAAAATCAAAAATTACATAAAATAACTCACGATCATACCTTAGTAAATCTTTTGGTACAAGCCGGAGACCTAACAGAAGAAGAGGCAAAATTTCATCCGAAAAAAAATGTTTTGATGAAAGCACTTGGAGCAGGAGAAAAAGCAGAATTAGATATTTTTGAAGTCGAAACGGATATTGAAGGAATTTTCTTATGTAGTGATGGGTTAACCAATATGCTAACCAACGAACAAATTGAAAAAGTTTTAAATGATAACGAATTAGAAATAGAAGAAAAAATAATTAAATTGATTCGAAAAAGCAATGCTAGAGGGGGTACCGATAATATTTCCATTGCTTATTTAATGATAGAGGAAGGTGACTAGGATGATAATGAAAGGTCAAAAAATCAATGATCGTTATCAAATTATCAAATCCATCGGAGAAGGTGGTATGGCAAATGTATACTTAGCATATGATACAATTTTAGATCGAAATGTTGCTGTAAAAGTACTAAGAGGAGATTTGGCAACGGATGAAAAATTTGTAAGACGTTTTCAAAGAGAAGCACTATCTGCAAGTAGTTTAACACATCCAAATATAGTTGAAGTATATGATGTTGGAGAAGATAATGACCAATACTATATTGTTATGGAATATATTGAAGGTAAACATTTAAAAGAATTATTGAAAAAAAGAGGAAAACTAACCACTTCGGAAGTGATTGATATCATGTTACAAATTACAGATGGTATGAGTATGGCACATGATTCATACATAATTCATCGTGATATTAAACCACAAAATATAATGATATTAGAAAATGGTGTCGTAAAAATTACCGATTTTGGTATTGCAATGGCAATGAATGCTGCTCAACTTACACAAACCAATTCTGTCATGGGAAGTGTTCATTATCTTCCACCAGAACAAGCCAATGGTAAAGGATCAACTCTACAAAGTGATATTTATTCGATGGGTATTTTAATGTACGAATTATTAACAGGAAAATTACCATACAAAGGAGATAATGCTGTTGAAATCGCTTTAAAACATTTAAAAGAATCATTACCAGATGTCAAAGAAGAATTACCAGATTTACCACAAAGTATTGCTAATATCATAAAAAAAGCGACAGCCAAAAATCCTAAGAATCGCTATGCAGATGCGAGAGAAATGCATGAAGATTTATTAACTTGTATGGATGATTCTAGAAAAAATGAGCCACCGTTTCAATTTGAACATTCCGAAAACGTATCAGATGAGAAAAAAGAAACGAAAAAAATAAATGCCAAAAAGGAAATAGAAGAAGGGGAAGAACCTATTGCAAAAAAAATTACAGAAAAAGATTTAAAAAAACAAAATAAACTTTTAATTGTCTTAGCATGTATTTTCACTGGCCTTGTAGTTATCGTAACTTCTGTAGTCTTACTAATACCAACTCTTACCAAACAAAAAGAAATTATTATCCCAGATATTACAGGTTTAACAGAAGAAGAAGCAATTAAAAAATTACAAGAAGAAGGCTTTCAAATTGCTGATGAAATTGAAACTGTATCTTCCAGTGAAATAGAAGAGGGAAAAGTTGTCAAAACCAATCCAGTCATTGGAAGTAAAAGAACACAAGGAACGCAAGTAAAACTATATATTAGTGAAGGTGAGAAAAAAATCACAATTGAAAATTATATTGGTCAAGACTACACTTATGTTCAAGGTTTATTAGAAGGAAAATTGCAAGTAATAATTGAGAAAAAAGACACCGAAGATGAAAAAGCCGAAGCCAATAAAGTGATTGGTCAGTCTGTAGAAGCAGGAACAAAACTATCGGAGGGAGACTATATTACATTATATATTCCAAACATTGATAAATATCCTGATTTTACGGATGGAAGTTATACCGTCGATGAGGTAAAAAATTATTTAAAAGAATATAATGTATCTGTTACCGTAGTGGAACAAGTGGATACAACCAAAGCAAAAGGCACCATTATTAAACAATCTAGAAAAGCAGGTGACCCAATTATTCGGGGAGCTGGAATTACTATCACCGTAGCCAAAGAGGCAAGTGATTTGGATGAAAGTGATGATCCAAAAGACAACATAATATGTACGCCAGAACAAAAAGCTTTAGGAGCTTGCGAATGAAAAATGGAAAAATTATAAGAATAATAAGTAATTTATATACAGTTCAATTAGATGAGGCACAAATCGACTGTCAAGCAAGAGGAAAATTTCGCAAGGAAAAAATAACTCCTTTGGTTGGCGATTATTGTGAAGTAGATGTAGAAAACCATTACATTACAAAAATTTATCCGAGAGAAAATTATATGTTGCGACCAAGTATTGCCAATGTCGACGTTGCTCTCATTATTACTTCGATGAAAAAACCAACTTTTTCACCTTACTTATTAGATAAACTCATATCCATTGTAACACTCCATGGAATTAAACCGATGATTTGCTTTACTAAAATTGATTTATTAGAGGAAGAAGAATTAAAAGAATTCAAATTAATCAAAAAATATTATGAATTAATTGGATATTCTGTTTTTACAAATCAAGAAATAAATAAAATAAAAACATCATTAAAAGGAAAAACATTAGTTGTTACTGGTCAAACAGGAGCGGGAAAAAGTACTCTTTTAAATAAATTAGATGAAAATTTATCGTTAAAAACTTCTCCAATTAGCGAAGCCTTAAATCGAGGAGTACATACCACAAGACATACAGAAATTTATCCCATTGATGGCTTTTATATTGCTGACACCCCTGGTTTTTCAGCTTTAGATTTTGGAGGATATCAAAAAGAAGAGATAAGAGATTCGTTTTGTGAATTTTTAAATTATCCTTGTCGTTTTCAAGATTGTAATCATGAAAACGAGCCAGATTGTGGAGTAAAAGAAGCAGTGGAAAGAAATGACATTTTAAAAAGTCGTTATGAATCCTATTTAAGTTTTCTAAGTGAGGTAAATAAATGAAAATAGCTGTCTCATTTTTAAAAAGTCCAGATTCGAAAGAAAAAACCATCGAAAAAATTTCTTCCTCGACAGCAGATTACATTCATGTAGACTTAATGGATGGAAAACTATATGGAGAAAAAAATTTTGACAAAGAAGAAATGTATCAATTGTTAGAACAACAAAACAAACCACTTGATATTCATCTTATGACAGAAGACATAGAAGAATATATTGATTATTTTTCAAAATTAAAACCATCATTTATAACATTTCATATAGAAGCCAATTGTAATCCACTAAAAATGCTTCATCATATAAAACAAAAACAAATCAAAGCGGGCTTGGCAATCAGTCCAGATACAAAATTGGAAAAAATTATTCCTTATTTAAATGAAGTAGATTTGATTTTAGTGATGAGTGTAATTCCTGGAAAAGGTGGGCAATCATTTCTTCCTTGTACAAAAAATAGATTGAAAGAATTAATAGAATATCAAAAAAAATATTCTTTTCTAATCAATGTAGATGGTGGAATAAATAATTTAACTATCAATGAAGTAAAACAAGCGAACATTATAGTCAGCGGCTCTTTCATATGTTATTCAAAAAATTACAATGAAACGATAGATTTATTACGAAACCAAGTTTAACTTTACAAAAAATGACATAAAATGGTAAAATATTCCAAAAGAAGTATGAGTTTTATATGGAAAAAGTGATAACTCACGGAAATTTATTGATAGAAGACCAATTTTTACAACTATTGGACACATCTATTAATTTATCAAATATTGATAATATGAATATTTTTCAATATGAAAAACATCCATTATTTTCAAATGTAAAAGAATGGATTTATGGATGGGGAATTCTTTTAATTATTTGTTTTTTTGTAAAATGGTTAGAAACGGTTTTAGTTATATACAGTTTTACAATATTTTTATTGCTTTATTATAATTATAAAGAACATCAAAAAAATTTATATGGTCTTAAAATTGAAACAAGCGCTCAAAAAAATATTATCTTAAATTCTAATGACAGAGAATTTTTAGAAGAATTAAGAGGAATCAAAAAACAAGCAACGAAAAAAACGAATATAAATTATACCATCAATATGGATGATCATCATATTATTAACAATGGTGTAATTAATAAAGGAAATAAAAATAAAATAAAGGTTGAAAAAAATGATAAATAATGGAATTATATCAATTGGAGACAATAATAACATTCAAATGTCACAAAATACATTTGATATGATTTTATTAAAAAAAGAATTAAAAATATTGTTAGAACAAAGTGAAGATAAAGTATTCATTCAAAAAGCCATCCAAGGTATTGAAGAACAAAATGAAACAAAGGTAATCGAAAATTTAAAGAAATTAGGTAAAGAAAGCTACCGATGGATTAAAGATTTATCACTGAATGTGTTAAGTGCATATCTTGCTTATATTTTAACCAAATAAAAAACTCCAAAATTGGAGTTTTAATTTGCTTTTTTTGCTTCTCTTGCACTAATAATAACTCTTTTACCATCAATAGTTTTCTTTTGTAAATTAGGTTTTTGGCGACTTTTGGTAGCATTACATGCTTTACTTCTTAAATTTACAGTGAAAGGTTTTTTCTTTGATACTTTTGTAGCCATACATAATCACCTCCTAAGATTTCATCTCTTTCACGATTTTACCATGAAAAAATAGTCAAGTCAAATTTTATAAATTCACCAATAATGATTGTCTTTGATATTCAAAAGATGGATTTCATTACTAATTTGCTCTTTTTCTAATAATTCTTTTTATACAGTTTATTATTATATGTTATGAAATAGTCTAATTTTTTTAATACTATTTTTTCTTTCAAAAATTAAATATCATAAACTATTAGTTCGTGTTGAGCTCTAGTTACAGCAACATAATACAAATTTTTTTCAGAATCTAAAAAACGATGATGTTTTTCTTGATATACAATTACACTATCAAATTCCAATCCTTTGGCAAGATAAGCGGGAATAATGACCAAATCCTTTTGAAATTTATCTTTTTCATTTAATAACAAAGAGATACGAAAATTATCTTTAATAAATTCATATAAATGGTTTGCAATTACATTATCATGGGTAATCAGTGCAATACTTTTATGATTTTCTTTTAAATAAGTAATATCTTTGATTAACGTAGCAAAATTATTTCGAAATAAAACTGGTTTGCCGGATTTTTTTTGTAAAGCATAAACATGATGTAAATTTAAAATACGATTCGCGTATTCAATAATTTCTGGACTAGAACGATACGTTTTATTTAATTCAATATATTTTGCTTCCCAAAGCTGTTTTAAATCTTCTAAAGATTGATATTGATAAAAAGGATTAATTCCTTGATGAATATCTCCAAGAATCGTAAAAGACGCTTTTTTAAAAATTTGTTGTAATATTTTATATTGCAATAAACTATAATCTTGCGCCTCATCGATAACAATTTGTAAAATCGTATTATCATAAGGAAAACCTTCTAATAATCCTTTTAAATAAACAAATATCAAGGCATTATCATACGTAATTAATTTATTTTGTTTGAAAGAATATTTTTCTTTTTCAGAAAGTGTAGAATGATAAAATGAACTTTCAAAAAAAGAAAGTAGTAGAATGCGATAATCTTTCTTTAAATTTAATGCCTCTAAAATAAGTTTATGATAAGTGGCTTTCTTCTTAGAACTCCCACAATAATTTTGTTCACTAAATTTTTGAGCCATTTGATTAATTCGCTCAAACAAAGGAGCTTGATTATATTTTTGATGAAATAATTCATCTAATTCTTCTTTGGAATATTCATAAACATGATTTTCACAAAAACCATTTTGAAAATGTAAATGATTTACAAAATGTTCTACATATTTTTCTAAATCAAAAATAATCGAATCACTTTGTTTATAAAAAATATCATCTTGTTGATTTTTTTGGAGATAATAACGTTTTAAAAATTCAGGAAAGGATTCCACCGATTTATATTCTTTTATCATTCGGTTTAAATAATCATGAAAAGTAGTTTGAAGTGTATTTTCTTCTCCAAGTGTTGGTAAAACATCCGAAATATATTCTGTGAAAATATCATTCGGAGAAAAAATCAATATTTGCTTTGAGGATAAATTAGGTATCTTATAAAGTAAAAAAGCAATTCGATGCAAAGCGACACTTGTTTTTCCAGAACCAGCAAAACCCTGAACAATTAAATCTTTATCCAAAGTATTTCGAATTACTAAGTTTTGTTCTTGCTGAATAGTCGTAACAATATGTTTCATTTTATCTCCAGAATCTTTGGCTAAGACTTCTTGTAATACTTCATCTTCAATATGAATATCACTATTTATTATCCTTTTTAATTCTTGATGTTCAATTTTATATTGTTTCTTTTGATATAAGTGGCTTTTTATGACACCATTGGGTGTAATATATTCTACTGGACCTGTTTCATAATCGTAGAAAATACTACAAATAGGTGCTCTCCAATCATAGATTAATTGATCAAAATTTGCTTTTTTTAAATAAGTCATACCAAGATATACTTGTTCTTTTACTCCTTTTTCATTTAAAATCTCAATGGAAGCAAAATAAGGGGAGTCTTTAATTTTCAATAATTTCTTAAAATAATCTCTTGTTTGCAACAATAATTTTGCTTCTTGTTCATTATTACTTCTTACGGAATTTAATTCTTGTTTATCCATTCCACTTTTATTTTCCCACATATATTTATGGAATTCTTGGATTTTATTTTTATCTTCAAAAATCTCTTCTTCCATTTCTTGAATTTTTTGATTTAAGACTTTACATACCTGTTTTAAATGTCTTTTTTCTTCATCCATAATCTTCCTTCTTTCTTTACACGAAAAAAAGCTCGAATATCTTCGAGATTTCATCCTGTATATTTTAATTGTCTTCGTTAAATAAAAAAGTCTTTCTTATTATATAAAAATAAAATTTAAAATGTCAAATTTTTATTTAAAAACTGTTTGATAAACGAAATATCGTTTTAAAATATAGATAATCAAAATTTTACAAATATTAACTAGAATATATTCATTTATAAAAATAGAAAAAAATAAAACAAAAGCAAAAATAGAAAAGATTAAATCTTTCTTTCCATCCTACTTAATGATATAATTTATTTGAGAGTGGGGTGGTAATCTTGTACATTCCTTTAAAAATAACAACCGATTATACTTTATTGAAAAGTATGATAAAAATAGAAGAATTAATGCCTTATTTAGAAGAGAAAAAGATTACCGCTGCAGCAATATGTGATGAAAATTTATATGGAGTTATGGAATTTTATAATGCTTGTCAAAAAAATAATATTAAGCCAATAATTGGGTTGGAGTTATCCATTTCAAATAAAAAAATTTATTGTTATCCGAAAAATAAAAATGGTTATCAAAACTTATTAAAAATTCACACTATAAAAGAAACCAGAGAAATTTCTGTGAATGATTTTAATTTATATCATCGTGATATTAAAGTGATTCTTCCATTTCAAAATAAAGAACTTTATGAAGAATTAAAAGACATATTTGAAGTATGGATTGGATATCAAAGTTATTATGAAAAAAATGAATCATTATTAATAACAGAAAATATAGTTTATGTAAAAAATATATTAGCTCTTACCAAAGAAGATAGTAAATATCTTGATTATTTAAAAATGATCGAACAAGGTATAACAAAAAAAGAAATGCCTAGTGGAAATTATGAAAAAAATTATTTTACCTTTGATGATATAGAACCCGATGATGTAGAAAGTACAATCTTATTTTCTAAAGATATTTCCATTACTTTTGAAAAAAATAATTGTTATATTCCGATTTATGATTCTAGCAAAAATTCTTATGAATATTTAGTTGCTTTGGCCAAAAAAGGACTCCAAAAAAGATTAAATGGAAATTGGAAAGAAGAATATACGAATCGATTAAAATATGAATTAGAAGTCATAAAAAAAATGAATTTTGCCGACTATTTTTTAATTGTTTATGACTATGTTCTCTTTGCCAAAAAAAATGGTATTTTAGTAGGACCTGGAAGAGGAAGTGCTGCTGGCTCTTTGGTAAGTTATTCTTTAGGTATTACAGATATTGACCCCCTAAAATATCATTTATTATTTGAACGTTTTTTAAATCCTGAACGGGTAACCATGCCAGATATTGATATTGATTTTGAATATACCAAAAGATATCAAGTAATCAATTATGTAAAAGAAAAATATGGAAAAGAAAATGTAGCAGGTATCATGACCTTTGGTACCCTTACTAGTAAACTCGTGTTAAGAGATGTTGCAAAATGCTTAAAAATGGATACGAATATCATCAACCAATTTGTAGGATTGATTGATGCCAAAAAAAGTTTAAAAGAAAACAAAGAAAATCCATCCGTAGCATTTTACTTAAACGGTAATTCAGAAATCAAACAGTGGTATAAAATTAGTGAAAAGCTAGAGGGATTAAAAAGACATATTTCTACTCATGCTGCTGGTGTTGTGATATCAAGTGTAGCACTCGATGAAGTCATTCCTATTTGTTATAGTGGCAGTGAAATGCTTACGGGTGTTACAATGGCTTATTTAGAAGATTTAGGACTTTTAAAAATGGATTTCTTAGCACTTCGAAATTTAACTATCATTCAAAATGTGTTAGATTTAATTGAAAAAGATACCAAAACCAAAATTCATTTAAATGAAATTAATTTAGATGATAAATTAGTAATCAATTTATTTAAAAAAGCAAATACCATTGGTATATTTCAATTTGAAAGTAGAGGAATGGTCAATTTTTTAGAAAAATTAAAAGCCAATAGTTTTGATGATTTAGTAGCTGCTTTAGCGTTATTTCGACCTGGTCCTATGGAAAATATTGATTCCTTTATTCGAAGAAAAGAAGGAAAAGAAAAAATAGATTATCTTCATCCCAATTTAGAAGGAATCTTAAAAGAGACATATGGTATTATTGTCTACCAAGAACAAATCATGCAAATATTATCACTAGTTGGAGGTTTTTCTTTCCAAGAAAGTGACATGATAAGAAGAGCAATGAGTAAAAAGAATAAAGAAATCATCGAAAACTATCGAAATGAATTTATAAAAGGTGCCATCAAAAATGACTATGAAAAAGAATTAGCTGAAAAAATATATGGTTTAATCCTAAAATTTTCAAATTATGGATTTAATAAAGCACACTCTGTATCGTATGCTCTAATTGGATATCAAATGGCTTATTTAAGAGTGAATTATTCGAAATATTATATTGCAAATTTATTAAATATGAGTATGAATGATACCAATAAAACAAGTGAATATTTAATGGAAGCCAAAAAAGAAGATTATTTTATTATGCCTCCAGACATTAACAAAAGTACCAAAGAATATCAAATCAGTGGAAATTCTTTTATTTTACCTCTTACCATTATTAAAAATCTTGGTTCTGAATCAACCGAAAAAATCATAGAAGAGCGAAAGAAAAATGGGCTTTATTCTGATTATTTCGACTTTGTAGCCAGAACTTATGGAAAAAGTGTCAATAAAAAAACAATTGAATGTTTAATTGATGCAGGAGCTTTCCTTTGTTTTGAAAAATCTTATGCCACGTTAAAAGAAAATTTAGATTCGGCCATTAATTATGCCACATTAGTAAGTGATTTGGATTCCACTCTTTTAAAAGACTCAGAATTAGTCATAAAACCCAGTTTAAAAAGAGTAGAAGAGAAAGAAATCGATGAAAGAAAAAGAGAATATGATACTTTTGGATTTTATATTAGCAATCATCCATCTAGTAAATATCAAGACCAAAGTATTCTGAAATTAAAAGATTTAACGAAAAAGTTTGATCAATTTGTGAAATGTATTGTAGTTATTGAAAGTATTCGAAAAATTGAAACCAAAAGAAAAGAACCCATGGCTTTTTTAAAATGCAGTGATGAAACAGCAAGTGCCGATTTTGTTATTTTTAATAAAGTTTATCCTTTGTTAAATAAAATAGCCAAAAATGATATCGTTCTAATAGAAGGACGAGTAACCAAACGATTTGATAAATATCAAATCAATATCACGAACTTAATAAAACAGTAAAGGAAGTAGTAAAATGAATGAAGTAGAACGTTTTTACAAAAGTATAAAATTTGAACCGAAAAGTGAACTATTAAAAAATGCTATGATTGAAAAAGTAATTTTAAATAAGAAAAAAGAATCCTTTCAAGTTTTTTTGAATTTAGAAACCCCACCAATGTATTCAGAAATACAAGAGCTTTTTGCTTGTGCGAAACATGGAATTCATCAACAATCTCCTTGTTTTATTATGCTTCATTACGATAATTATAATATGGAACAATTAAAAGAATATATCATTGCGATGAAACAAAATTTATTATTAGAACATCCTTCTTTATCTGGTATGAAAGAAACGAGTATCCTCATTGATGAAGATATCATTACGTTTGAAGTAACAAGTGCTTATGAAGAAAATGAAATAAAAAAAGAAAGCAAAAGAATTGAAACACAATTAAATTTCTTAGGATTTCAAGATTACACCATTACAACATTTTTAAATACCGATTTAATTCAAGAAGTAAAACAAGAAATTGAAAATAGTAAAACAAGTGAACTTCCGAAAGAAAACATTGTACCAAAAAAAGCAGGAGAACCCATTCTTGGTAAAAAAATAGAGGGAGAACCAAACGTGATTAACAATGTCATGGGTGAGATAAAAAATGCCATTTTTGAAGTTTTTGTTTTTGACAAAGAAGCGATGGAAAGAGAGACAATAAATATCTTAACATTAAAAATAAGTGACAAAACGAATAGTATTTTAGCAAAAATTTTTAAAAAACAAAAAGATGAATTTAAAGCCATTGATAAATCAATTAAAATTGGAACATGGTATCGAGTACAAGGAAATATTGAATTTGATAATTTTGCCAAAGACTTTGTTTTAGCTATCCGAAACATGGAAGAAATCGTGTCTAAAGATGAAGTAGCAAAAGATGAAGAAGAAGAAAAAAGAATTGAATTGCATACTCATACTAAAATGAGTGCAATGGATGGTGTCATAGAAGGAAAAGATTTAATAAAGCATGCCATTCAATTAGGACATAAAGCGGTGGCAGTAACCGATCATAATTGTGTTCAATCCTTTCCAGAAATGTATCATTTTTTAAAAGATTATAACAAAGGCAAAGAAAAAGAAGATCGCTTTAAAATATTGTATGGTGCAGAATTAAATATAGTAAATGATGATGTTAATGTTATTTTTAATTTAAAAGATTATAATTTATTAGAAGAAACCTTTGTCGTATTCGATACGGAAACAACTGGCTTTTATGCGGGTCACGACCAAATGATTGAAATTGGTGCTGTCAAAATTAAAAATGGGGAAATTATTGATCGCTTTGATGAATTAATTGATCCGAAAAGACCAATTCCACAGAAAATAACGGAATTAACATTTATAACCGATGAAATGGTAAAAGGAAAAGACACGGAAGAAAATGTTACCAAAAGATTTTTAAATTGGATAGGAGAACTTCCAATGGTCGCTCATAATGCGAAATTTGATATTTCTTTTATGACTTCAGCGATGAATAAATACCATTTGGGTGAATTTAAAAATACAGTAATTGATACAATGAGTTTAGCCAGAATGTTACATCCAGAATGGGCAAACCATAAATTACAAACCTTAACCAAAAAATATAATATTGAATGGGACGAAGAAAAACATCATAGAGCAGACTATGACGCAGAAGGTACTGCTATTGCCTTTTATAAAATGAGTAAAGTACTATTTGATCGAAATATCGAAACGACTAACGCATTATATGATTCCATCGATGTCGAATCTTTAGTTCGATTTTCCTTTCCTTTTCATGCTACCGTGTTAGCCAAAAATCGAGAAGGTTTAAAAAACTTATTTAAAATTATTTCTACCGCTAATACCAAATATTTATATAAAAATGAACAACCAAAAATTCCTAGAAAAGAAATTGAAAAGCTAAGAGAAGGATTACTAATTGGAAGTGGTTGTGTAAACGGCGAAATTTTTGAAGCTGCATTGACCAAAGACGATGAAGAAATGGTAAATATGATGAATTTTTATGATTACATTGAAATTCAACCAATTTGTGCATGTACACAGTTAATTGGAGAAAACAGAACTTTTAGCTCAGCTATGGAACTTCAAAAACACTTAGAAAAAATTATTCGAATTGCCAAAGAAGCCGGAAAACCAATTTGTGCAACTTCGGATGCCCATCATTTAACCAAGGAAGATAAAATTTATCGTGAAATAATGATAAATCAAAAGTTCAATGGTAGATTACATCCCTTAAATCGAAAAGGATTAACGCCTCCAGATATGCATTTTTTAACTACCAAAGAAATGCTAGATGAATTTGCATTTTTAGAGGATGAAATTAGAAAAGAAATCGTAATCAAAAATCCTGTTAAAATTGCACAACAAATTGAAGAAATTGAAGTAATTATTGAAACCCATGGAATTCCGTTTGCACCAATTATTGAAAATTCACAAATGACAGTAACCAAAATGGTTTATCAAAAAGCCGAAGAATGGTATGGAAATCCTCTTCCTTATCACATTGAAGAGCGTATAGCACTCGAATTATATGGAGCGCCTTTCATTGAATCCGTGAAAAAAAATACTGGTGATAAGAAAGAAGAAGTTTATAAAAGACTGCATGAAGTAATTCTAAGCGGACCAGATTCTGTTCAAAATGAAATTTATGAAAGTTTAAAAAAAGAAGATACCGAATTAACCGAAGAACAGCTAATGGAGGAAGCTAAAAAGAAAATGACCGCTATTATTGGTGCTAATTTTGATGTTATTTATTTAATTGCACAAAAATTAGTAAAACATTCCAATGACGAAGGATTTTTAGTAGGAAGTCGAGGGTCGGTTGGTTCATCGTTTGTTGCGAATTTAATGGGAATTACAGAAGTAAATGCTTTATCGCCTCATTATCGTTGTCCAAAATGTAAAAGAAGCGAATTTGAAAATGAAAAAGGAGAATCTTTCGGAAATGATTATAAATGTGGTTATGATTTACCCGATCGTAAATGCCCAGAATGTAATGTGAAAATGTTAAAAGATGGACATGACATTCCTTTTCAAACATTCCTTGGATTCAATGCCGATAAAGTACCAGATATTGATCTAAACTTTTCTGATTTAAACCAAGCCTCGGCTCATGAATATACCAAAGTTTTATTTGGCGTAGATAATGTCTATCGAGCAGGAACCATTGCTACGGTTGCCGAAAAAACCGCATTTGGTTATGTAAGAGGTTACTGTGAAGATAAAAATATAATTATGAGAACCGTAGAAATAGAAAGACTAGCCAAAGGATGTACTGGTGTAAAAAGAACCACTGGACAACACCCAGGTGGAATTGTGGTTATTCCAGGATACATGGAAGTATTTGATTTCACACCCTTTCAATTTCCAGCTGAAGATCCAAACAGTGCTTGGAGAACGACCCATTTTGACTACCATGCCATTGATGAATGTGTTTTAAAATTAGATATTTTAGGTCATACAGACCCTACACAACTACGTATGATTCAAGATTTAACCGGAGAAGATGTAAGAAATGTTCCACTAGATGATAAAGAAACCATGTCAATTTTCACTTCAACAAAAGCCCTTGGTGTAACAAAAGAACAAATCATGTGTGATACAGGAACATTAGGTGTTCCAGAGTTTGGTACACCATTTACGATTCAATTAGTAAAAGATACCAAACCAAAAACCTTTGCCGAATTAGTAAAAATTTCAGGACTTGCTCACGGAACCGATGTATGGCTTGGAAATGCCCAAGAATTAATTCAAAAAGATATTGTTCCATTTAGTAAAGTAATTGGTTGTCGTGATGACATTATGGTAGAACTCATGTATGGAGGATTAGAACCATTTAAAGCATTTAAAATTATGGAATTTGTAAGAAAAGGAAAAGCCAGTAAAGATGCTGAAACATGGGCTGGATTTGTTGAAATTATGGAAAAAAATAAAATTCCAGATTGGTTTATTAAATCTTGCTTTAAAATCAAATACATGTTTCCAAAAGCACATGCAGCTGCTTATGTAATGAGTGCTTATCGAATCGCTTGGTACAAAGTTCATAAACCAGCCATATATTACGCTACTTATTTTTCTACTCGTTTTGAAGATTTTGATATTGAAGTTATGATGCAAGGATACGATGCCATACGAGCAAAAATTATGGAAATTCAAAGCAAAGGATATGATGCAACAAATAAAGAACAAGCTGTTTTAGAAACATTAAAATTATCGTTAGAAGCAACAGCCAGAGGATTTCATTTTAGTTCGCTAGATATCAATAAAAGTGATTCGAAAAACTTTTTAATTGATGAAAAAGATGAACATATTTTGATTCCACCATTTAAAACATTAGATGGGTTAGGAGAAGCTGTTGCTAATAAAATTATTGAAGAACGAAATGAAAAAGCATTTTACAGTGTCGAAGATTTTCAAATCCGTGGAAAAGTAAATGCAACAACCATTGAAAAATTACGTTCCTTAGGACTTTTTGAAGGAATGCCAGAAACTAGTCAATTGAGTTTATTTTAAATAATTTATGACTAATTTTTTATAACATGATGCAATAATGGATGATAAATAAGAAAATCTCATCTGCCAAATATATTTGATTAAAAAATAAAAAATCCCTATATTCGGGATTTTTTTATGCCACCAATCTTTTGCGAGCCTTTTCTTTTTCGCCAATTGCTTTGGCATCAGCATCTCTTATAAAAGTTTGCATTCCGTTTACTAAATAAAGAATAGCAAATCGGTAATATGGATACAATTCTAAGGAATTATCGCACAAAGGAAAGATAAATTCATTGGTTTCTTTTGAATAATTAAGGACCCTTTCAAAAGGAAAATCATTTCCATAAGTTGATAAATTATGATAGCGATCTAGCAATTTACACATCGTAGCTTCTTTATCCGTTGGAATAAGATTATAAAAATCGATAGTAGCTTGATGTTTATCATTTGGATATTTTTTCTTATGAGGATTAAAATTTAAAATATGTGCACTTTTTTTAATTTCTAATGCCACATCTAAATTTGTTAAATCATCTTCACAATCTTCAGGGACATCATGTAATAAATTTACAGCAATTTGTTTTTCAGAATTAAGTCCAAGGTAAATCCCAAAACATGCAACATAAAAAGGATGAACAATATAGGGTAAACCATTTTTTCGATACGTACCCTCATGTTTTTCTATTGCATAATATAAAGATTTCAAAGCCTCTTGGTACTGATGTTGAATGAGATATCCTTTTAAAAATTCATACATTTTTTTCTCATCATTTAAAATTATTAAGTTCATAGAAACCTCTTTTCTATTGACAATATAGCACTAACATTTTTATAATAAAAATATATATTTTTTATAGAAAATATAACTGGAGGTTATAGTGAATTTAGACTTATGGAACTTATTTTATGAAGTTGCGATTGCCAAAAATATATCAAAAGCGAGTGAAAAATTACATATTTCCCAACCTGCAATTACCAAGCAAATTAAAAATTTAGAAACCTATTTAAATTGTAAATTATTTATTCGAAGTCAAAAAGGTATGTTTTTAACCAGTGATGGAAAAATGATTTTTCAAGATATTGAAGCTGGTTTAAATGCATTTATTCTAGCCGAAAAAAAGATACGAGATATTAATTCCCTTATTTCAGGAACGATTCGCTTAGGAGTTAGTACAACATTAACCAAAACTTATTTAATGCCCTTTATTCGTGATTTTCATAAAAAACATCCAAAAATCATTTTTGAAATTAGTACTGACCCGACAAGTATTTTAAAAAAAGAATTAAAACAAGGAAAATTAGATTTCATTGTTGCTAAATTTCCACCAGTGATGAAAGACGATTTTGAATATATTGCCATCGGAAATATGCAAGATATTTTAATTGTAAATAAAGATTATAAAAACTTGATTGGAGAAGAATTAAAGTTAGAAGAATTATTAAATTATCCTATTCTTCTTCAAAAAATGCCTTCGAGTTCTAGAGAATATATCGAAAGTTTTTGCAAAAAACATCATTTTAAAATGAATCAAATTATGGAAATTGCCAGTTCTAATTTATTAATTGAATTTACAAAAATTGGTTATGGAATTGGAGTTGTAACTAAACAATATGTGGAAAAAGAATTAAGAAAAAAAGAATTGTTTGAATTAAATGTAACACCTAATATCCCCAAAAGACAATTTGGAATTATTTCTTTAAAAAATAATTATTTATCAAAAGGAGCCATGGAATTTTTTAAATTTTTGATAAAAGAAGAACAAGAGAAACTAGGAAAATAATAGTTTCTTTTTTTCTCTCATGATATAATAAAAACAGGTGGTAGTATGAAAAAAATTATTTTAGTTGATGGGAATAATTTATTATTTCGAAGTTATTATGCAACGGCATATTCAGGTTCACTTATGAAAAATTCCAAAGGATTTCCAACAAATGCACTTTATGGATTTACTAGTATGATTAATAAAATTATTGAAGAAGAAAATCCAGAATATATGGCAGTCGCATTTGATATTGGAAAAAATTTTCGGGCTGAAAAATATGCTTTTTATAAAGATGGAAGAAAAGAAACTCCAGAAGATTTAATAAAACAAATGCCTTATGCTAGAAAAATATTAAAAGGAATGGGAGTTCCATATTTTGAATTAGCTCCTTATGAAGCAGATGATATTATAGGAACGCTTGCCAAAATGGTAGAAGAAGATCGTGATTTTGTGGGAACCATTATATCAAGTGACCGTGATCTTCTTCAATTAATTTCGAATCAATTGGATATGAAACTATTAAAACAAAAGGGCTTTGTAAAATACAATCCAGAAAACTTTTATGAAGAATATAAAATAGAACCCATTAAAATAATTGATTTAAAAGCCTTAGCTGGAGATTCCTCAGATAATATACCAGGTGTAAAAGGAGTAGGGGAAAAAACAGCATTAAGTTTATTGCAAGAATTTGAAAGTTTAGAAGGAATTTATGAGCATTTAGATCATATAAAAGGAAAGAAAAAAGAATTGTTAGAAAACGATAAAAAAATGGCTTTTATTTCCAAAGAAATTGCAACGATTTATCGTGAAGTACCAATTGAAGTTACCGATTTGGAAGAAATTAAATATGAAAAAAAAGAAACACAAGAATTATATTCGATATTAGAAGAATTAGAATTTTATTCTTTCTTAAAAAAATTTGAAAAAAAAGTGGAAGAAGTAAAAAATGACTACATCATTATAAAAAATATTGACGATTTACCAAAAGAAGAAATAAATGCTTATTATATTGAATTAGATCATTCCAATTATCACATAGGAAATATTATTGGAATGTCTATTACAAATAAAAGTGGAACATTTTATATCCCAAATGGATTTATAAAAGATGCCATTGAAAAAATAAAAGACACGATTTTATATACTTTTGATTTAAAGAAAAATATCGTTGCTCTTGACAAAAGAAAGATAGCGTTAAATAATTCCCAAGACGATTTTATGATTTTAATGTATTTATTAAATTATAATATCAAAGATGATATCGCTTTTGAAATGAATAAAAAAGGATATCAAGTATCTTTTTATGATTCCTTAAAAAAAGGGGACTTTGAAGAAACTAAACGAATTTCAGATATCACGTTAAAAAGTAAATTTATTTATGATACGCGAGAAGAATATATTTTAGAAATCAAACGGGAAAGTATGTTTGAATTATATCGAAACATTGAAATGCCCCTGATATCTGTTCTTTCCAAAATGGAAATTACAGGAGTAAAAGTAGATAAAAAAGTTTTAGAAAATATGAAAATGGAAGTCAAAGCAAAAATAGAAATTTTAGAAAATGATATTTATAATTTAGCTGGAGAAACATTTAACATAGCAAGTCCAAAGCAATTAGGAGACATTTTATTCGAACGTCTTGGACTTCCTGGAGGAAAGAAAAATCAAACGGGTTATAAAACCGATGTAAAAGTATTACATAAATTATTAGGAATTCATCCAATTATTGAAAAAATACTAGAATTTCGTAATCTAAGTAAGTTAAATTCTACATACTTAGAAGGTTTAGAAAATTATATCCATGAAGATGGAAAAATTCATACCATTTATAAACAAAATTTAACACGCACTGGAAGACTTTCGTCCATTGAACCAAATCTTCAAAATATCCCGGTCAAAGATGAAGAAGGAAGACGTGTTAGAAAAGCATTTTTACCAAGTTTTCATGAATTTTTAAGTGCTGATTATTCGCAAATTGAATTACGAATATTAGCGCATATATCCGACTGCCAAGAACTAATCGATGCTTTTATAAAAGATGAAGATATTCATACCAAAGTTGCGGCTGATATTCATGGATTACCAATTGCTTCCGTAACGAAAAAAATGCGCTCTACTGCCAAAGCTGTTATTTTTGGAATTGTCTATGGAATTAGTGGATTTGGTCTTGGAGAAAATTTAGAAATCAGTCGTGCAGAAGCAACGAGATTTATTAATAAATATTATGAATTATATCCAGGAGTAAAACGTTATATGGATGAAATTGTTAGTGAAGCTTATCAAGAAGGATGTGTTAGAACTTTATTTCAAAGAAAGCGTATCATTGACGAATTAAATAGTGGAAATTATATGATAAGACAATCTGGAGAAAGAATTGCACTTAATACACCAATTCAGGGAACGAGTGCAGATATTATTAAAAAAGCAATGATAGAAATTGATAAAAAATTAGAAGAAAATCATTTAAAATCAAAAATGATATTACAAGTTCATGACGAATTAATATTTGATTGTATCGAGGAAGAAAAAGCTATGCTTACCAAAATTGTCACAGAAACAATGATAAATATTGTAAAACTAAAAGTACCACTAAAAGTAAGTGCTGATTTTGGAAGCGATTGGTATGAAACAAAATAAAGAAAGAGGAAAATAAGTATGCCAGAATTGCCAGAAGTAGAAACCGTAAGAAAAACATTAAAAAAACAAATTGTTGGCAAAATAATAAAAGAAGTAACCGTTTTATATGAACCAATGATTGTATCAGATAAAAATGAATTTATCACAATTTTACCAAATCAGAAAATAAAAGATATAAAAAGGATAGGAAAATGGCTTTTATTTGAATTAGAAGATTATTATCTACTAAGTCATTTAAGAATGGAAGGTAAATATTTTTTAAAACAAAAGAAAGACAATATTGAAAAACATGAGCATGTAATAATAACATTTCAAGATAATACAGATTTAAGATATCACGATACACGTAAATTTGGTCGTATGATTCTAACACCAAAAAAGAATCTAATGGAACTAGACGCCATAAAAAAACAAGGAATAGAAGCAAATAGTAACAACTTAACCAAAGAATATTTATACCAAAAATTAAATTCTAAATCTTTACCAATCAAAACCATATTATTAGATCAAACAATTTTAAGTGGTCTTGGAAATATTTATGCGAATGAAGTATTATTTGCTGCCAAAATAAATCCCTGGAAAAAAGGAAAAGAAATAACTTTGAAAGAATGTGAAAAAATAATTCTTTGTTCAAAAAAAATTTTAGATCAAGCAATTAAAGATGGTGGAACGACGATTCGAAGTTACACTTCAAGTTTAGGTGTTACTGGGAAGTTTCAAAATCATTTAAATGTACACAAACGTGAGGAAAAAGAATGTTTTATGTGTCATTCAAAAATAAAAAATGAAAAAATTGGAGGAAGAAGTACTTATTATTGTCCAAAATGTCAAAAAGAAAAAGCCTAGGAAACAAATTCCAAAGCTCTTTTTTTGCATTCTTGATAAATATAATTTGTTGTTTTACAATCATCTACACTTCTGTGAGATCCAAAATCTAATTTAAAATAATTTTTTAGAGTTTCTAATTTATAGTTATAAGCTCTTGGAATGTAAATGCGAGCTAGCAAAACAGTATCAATTATTTGATTTTGTAAAACTTTTTTTCCCATACGTAATAAATTAGCATTGATAAATCCAATATCAAAAGGAGCATTGTGAGCAACCAATGTAAAATCTTCAATAAATTCAAGAAATTCAGGTAATACTTCTTGAATTGTTTTTTGCGTTTTTACCATATCATCTGTAATCCCAGTAATATTCGTAATTATTTCTGGAATTGGAATTTCGGGATTAATTAAAACATCAAATTCTTCTACAATTTCACCATTAATAACTTTCAAAGCTCCGATTTCTATAATTTTATCTAGTTGATCTTTTAACCCAGTTGTTTCTGTATCAAATACAACATAACTATTTACAAATTTTTGATTCATAATTCACTTCTTTTCTTAACTAATTATAAAAAAGTACTTTCCATTTGTCAAAAAATAGATTTTTTATTTTTGAATTGGTTTATTTTTTAATTCAAAAGCAAGTGCTTCCGAATTGGTTAATTCTTCATACAAAAGCGCGGCCTTTTTTTCATATTTCCAAATTTTAGAATCTTTTTTTTGAAAAGGGATAGGTAGTGTTTTTCTTAATTTTGCTAAATGTTCTTGACCTTTTTGATTAAATCCTAAAATATGAAAATAATCAAATTCTAAATTTTTATTATCTTCTTTGGTAAATCCAAGTAAGATATGAATACACATTCTTCTTAATCGATTGTAAGTGTATCGTTTTGTTTTTAAAAGTCTTAAAAATTCCTT
>CAOKKL010000015.1 GCA_948469065.1 uncultured Mycoplasmatota bacterium
TCCCTTTATTTATAAGGGTTTATCGCCTACTCATCACGCATACACATTCAACGTGTTTTGTATAAGGAAACATATCAAAACCTTGAACGCTTTCTATTCTATAATCATCCTCAAACTCTTTTAAATCGCGAATTAAGGTCATAGGATTACAAGAAACATAAACAAATTTTTCTGGTTTCATTTTTAAAATAACATCACGTGTTTTTGGATCCAAACCATTTCTTGGTGGATCTACTATGATAGCATCAAAAGAATATGGTATTTTAGAAATAATATCTTCTACTTTGCCCAAATGAAATTGAAAATTTTTCGCATGATTTAACTTTGCATTTTTAATAGCATTTAAAATAGCGTTTGGAACAATTTCAATTCCTGTAACCAAAACTTTTTCCTTATATAATTGCAATCCAAGTGTTCCAACTCCACAATATAAATCTAAAATTTTTTCAAAATTTTTAAGAACATTTTTTATAAAACAAAACATTTTTTTACTCATCTCTTCATTAATTTGAAAAAATGAATCAAAAGATACTTGATATAAAACTCCATTTCTTCTTTCAAAAAGAAAAGGCTTTCCATAAATACACTTATGGTTTTTTAAAATCCCCACAATTTTATGTTTCGATAAAAAATCTTTTAAAATTTCTATTTTATCTTCTGTAATCAAATCCATTAAAATTTCATCATTATCATTTGTTCGAATCATAATTTCTCCATTAGAAAAAGAATACATTGAAAAATCTTTTAATACCGCATTCAAAGAATGCTTGGCAATTTTACATTCCTTAATTTCTACCAAACGGTGCGTTTTTGATTCATAAAAACCTACTTTCCCCTCTACTACTTTTAAATGAAGTTTATTACGGTAAAACCAAGATTTTTCACAAGATTCGATAAAAATAGATTCAAAATAATTTAAATTTTTAGAAAATAACTCTTCTAACATCTTCTTTTTAAAAAAAAGACTATCCTCATAAGACATATGATCTAAATCACATCCACCACAGAAAGAAGAATAAGGACAACTTGGTAAAATTCGTTTTTCACTGAATTTTATATAACGCAAAACTTTTCCTTCAAAATAATTCTTTTTTTCTTTTGTAATTTCTATTTCACACTTATCTCCAGGCATGGTTTTTGTTACAAAAATCACTTTTCCATTGATATAACCAATTCCTCGAAATTGATGATCTAACTTTTCAATAACCACTTCCATTTTATTTCACCTTAAAAACATTATACATTATTTTGTATAGCATGAACAGTTTTGGGTACCTTAAAAATGGTGAAATATATGAACAATAAAATTGTCGCAAGAATCAAAGAAGAATTTAAAAAATGTCCTGACTTAATTTTAAAAGAAATTATGTTAGATAATAAAGAAACAGTATATATTGCTTATTTAGAAAGTGTTTCTGGTTCTGACAAAGTTAACAATTATGTTTTAAAAAATTTAAGTCTTTTAAGTGGTGAAAAAGAAAAAAGTTTAAAGAACATTCAAAGTTTAATTCCTGCTCCAAATACTGTTGAAATAAAAGAAATTGACCAAATTGAGTTTTACATTACCAACGGTTTTACCATTGTAATCCATGAAGAAGAAATCTATGCTTTAGAGACAAAAGCGGATATTAATCGTGGCATTCCAGAACCTACTAGTGAACCTGCTATCATTGGACCAAAAGATGGCTTTACCGAAAATATTCAAATCAATTTAGGATTAATTAAAAGAAGAATCAAATCAAGTACTTTAAAAACAGAAACATTGGTCATTGGAAGAAAGACAACAACGATGATAAATATGTTATATTTTGAAGACATTACAGATAATGAAAATTTAGAATATATCAAAAAAGAATTAGAAAAAATAGATATTGATGGAATCATTGATTCTGGAACAATTGCAGAATATTTAGAATTAGAAAATAACACTCATTTTCCTACGGTAGTTCGTTCTGAAAGACCAGATACGGTTTCCAATGCTTTATTAGAAGGAAAAATAGCTATCTTAGTTGATACCTCTCCATTTGCTTTAATATTACCTGCTTTTTTTGGAGATTTTATTAATCCTGCTGCTGACAACTATCAAAAAAGTAAAAACATTAACTTTTTAAAAATACTTCGACTCGCTTGTTTCTTTTTTACAATGATTACTCCTGGTTTTTATATAGCTATGATTAATTATAATCCCGAAACCATTCCAACCTCTCTTTTAATAAATTTTGGAACGCAACGAGCGGATGTACCATTTCCAGCAATCGTTGAAGCCCTCATCATGTTAATTATTTGTGAGATTTTAAAAGAAAGTGATGTTCGATTTCCAAATTCTTATGGTAGTGCCATTTCCATTCTTGGAGCTTTGGTACTCGGAGAAGCCGCTGTTAGCGCAGGAATCGTTTCGCCAATTATGATTATAGTGATTGCGTTTACTTTCATAACCAGTTTATTATTTACCAATCAAGAAATTGTAAGTGCTATTAGACATTTTCGATTTATCTTTTTAATCACTGCAACCTTATATGGTTTATTTGGTGTATTTTTGGCACTCATTTATTTCTTCATTCATGTCAGTGAATTAACCTCGATTAAAAAACCCTACTTTTATCCGTTTGCACCATATGACAAAATTTACTTAAATAAAGGAATTTTAAGAACAAGAGTTGATAAAGAAGACAAACGAAGTCGGATGCTTACGAAAAAAAATCTAACCAGACAAAGGAGAAATGAAAATTGAAAAAGTTAATTTTATTATTGATTACTCTTTTTACCATAACTGGTTGTTACGATTATCAAGAATTAAATGATCGTGCCATTGTATCTGGTATTGCAATTGACTATGAAGATGAAAATTATATTGTAAACTACGAAATATTGAATAATCAAAAAAGTGAAGATCCTATGTTAAAAGCATATATGGTAGAAGGAATTGGAAAAACCATCGTTGAAGCTTTTCAAAATGCTTCCGATTCCATTAGTAAAGAAACTTATTTATCTCATTTAAAAGTTTTAATTATTGGAGAAAATGCTGCCAAAGAAGAATTACGTATTATTGCTGATTATATGTTAAGAGAACCATATATTCGTAACATTTTCTCACCAGTAATAGCAAAAGGAACCACCGCCAAAAAAATTCTTCAAAATACGACGAAAGAATCTCCTGTTGTTTCAGAGCAAATTGATTCTTTAATAAGAAATAATAAATATAATGAAAATATTGGACTAAAGGTTGATTTTGATCATTTTATGGATGAATATGAAGATGAAAGAATTGACCCAGCTCTAACAGCAATTGAACTTTTAGATGGAAAAGTTACTCTTGCAGGTATGGCTGCTTTAGAAGAAGGAAAATTAAAAAAAATATTATCACCATTAAATGCAGCTATTTTGAATATTTTAAACAATGAATCCTATAATCATCGATTAAATCTACCTTGTGAAAATGAAAAAGATGGCTTTACAATTATAAATTTATATGACAATAAAAAAACAAAAATAGAAATTACCGAAGAAACTATTAAAATCAAAAGTAATTTAACAGCTGGTGTCGTAAAAGACAGTTGTGGATATGATTTCCGTGAAGGCGAAATTTATGAAGAACTAGCAAAAAAATATGAAGAAATTTTAAAAAAAGAATATGAAGAATTTTGGAAAACCATTACAGAAGAAAATACAGATATATTAGGTGTTCGTAAAAAATATTATCAAAAGAAAAGAACAGAATTAGAAAGTTGGAACAAATTACAACTTGAAACAGACGTTAAAATTAATATTAACAAAAACGGAAAGACATTTGAGGTGAAAAAAGATGAGTAAAAGAAAAATATATTCCCTTTCTTACTTTTTAGGGCGCTCTTTCTTTTTAGGTTTCGGTTATTCTGTCATTCTTTATTACACCAATAAAGACTCTTGGATTTGTTTTTTACTAGGTACTCTTTTAGGTATCATATTAATTTATGGAATTTCGAAAATTAAAAAATGGATGGGTGAAAAAACTTTAAAAGAATATTTAAATGAAAATAAAATTCTAAAATATATTATCTTAACCTTATTTATGTTTTTCAATTTATATCTTTTAAGTCAACTTTTCTTTATTTTAGAAACATTCGCCTCCTCATTCTTTTTAATCTATTCTCCAACATTCTTTATACTGATTCCAATTTTTTATTTAATTTATCGAATTACGAACAAAGGATGGCAAAGTATTGGAAGAATTGCAGAAATTTTTATGCCTATTTCTTTCGCAATCGTATTATTATCCATAGCAATTTTAACTCCTTATGGTACAACTGATAAATTTTTACCTATCATGAATCAAAATACTTATAATATGATAAAATGCACCTTATTTTTCGCTTTTTATACATCTTCTCCTTTTCTTCTTTTATTAAATGCCCCAATGAAAGATAACAAATTAATTCGAAAATATTTGCTTTCTACTGGAACAATTATTTTAATAGGAATATTAATCATTGCTGTTCTTGGGCCAAACTTAATTCAAATTTATCGTTACCCAGAGTATATGATTTTAAAAAAAATAAAGGTATTTCAATTTTTAGAAAAAGTAGAAAATATTGTTAGTATTACATGGATTTTAGATGTATTTATGACTTTAGCAATTAGTGCAAATAACGTAAAAATGACACTTCCAAAAAAGAAAAATAAAATTTTATTTCTAGGTATACTAGCTTGTCTTTTCTTCCTTGTAATATACTTAGGTAACATTTATTATATCGAATTAGAAATGTATACATTTTTGCCACTTGTATTAGGAAGTTTTGAAGTTTTAATCATTTTACTATTAATCTTATGTCATGTCATAAAGAAAAAAATTAACATTTCATAAAAAAAAATCAATCTTTGCATTGATTTTTTTTAAACACTTCTAGAGACATCTACACATTTTTCCACTCGATTCCATAAATACTTTGGAATAAGAACCATAGTTAATGTAGCAGTATCGGTCGCCTCATGAATGTTCACATCAACAATTTTAAAAAGACTATCAGCATTAATCAAAAATTCTTTATCCGTAGAATAAAACGTTGTATTTTCATTTATAATAGGTATTACATTTGTTGATTTTCCATTAATTAAAACTTTTATTTCTACATTGTAATTTATTGCTGAATCCACAAAATTAAAAAAACTAGCATTTCTTAACAAAGAAGTACTTGTAAATCCATATTCAAACATAAATTTATCTTTCATATAAATTAAATCCGCAATGGAATCAATTCCAAAAGATGAGAAAACTTCTAGATTTACACCACGATAAGTAACCAAGTTAAAATCAAATATTGGATATTTTTTTACTATTTCTTGAACTTCGAATGCTAGTGATTCATACATTGCTTTTTTCTCTTGGGTTAATAATCCAAGTCGTTCATAACTCCATTGATTTCTTAATACCGAATTAACCCACTTATATTCCTGACTCGTATATCTTTTTATTTTTTAAACTTACTTGTTTATAGAACGCTTGATTATATGAAATAAAAGCTTCTTTGATGGAATCATTGTCTGTAAAATATATATAATTTTCACGAACCATTTCATGTACAAATGAATCAATCTCTAAACGATAATCCTTTATACCACGCAATATTATATTTGTAATTCGATTTTTCCCTTTTTATCATTTTTCATCACTTAAACCTTTGTCGAAATAACTATTTCACCATCTAAACTAAAACTTTTAGCAGCATTTATCTTAACCAAAATAATGGTGCCAATCGTATTTTTTTCGGCATTTACATTTACCAATTTCATAGTATCGGTATACCCATAAACCTTATTTTTATCTTTTTCACTAATTCCTTGAATTAAAACTGGCACAATTTTATTAATATATTTTTGATTGTTTTCCAAAGAATACTGATTAATTCGTTCATTTAAAATCTGTAATCTTTGTTCTTTAACAAAATCCGAAACTTCATCTTTCATTTTACTTGCTGGAGTTCCTTCACGCGGACTATAAATAAAAGTAAAAGCTCCATCATATTTGCAAGTATTTACTACTTCTAATGTTTTCATAAAATCTTGTTCTGTTTCTCCTGGAAATCCTACAATAATGTCAGTAGTAATTGCTACATTTGGAATTCTTTCTTTCATTTTATGAAATAAAGTTAAATATTCTTCGGTCGTATATCTTCTCCCCATTAATTTTAAAATTTTAGAAGAACCCGATTGAAGTGGCAGATGAATATAAGGCATGACATTATCATATTTGGCAATAATATCAATCATTTTTTCAGTAAAATCCCATGGATGACTGGTAACGAACCGCACTCTAGCAATTCCAATCATTGCTACTTTTTCTAAAAGCGTTGCAAAATCAAGGGTTTTTTTCAAATCTTTTCCATAAGCATTTACATTTTGACCCAACAAAGTAATTTCTTGATATCCTTTCTCTTTTAATTCATATACTTCTTTTAAGATATCTTCCATTTTTCTACTACGTTGTTTTCCTCTAGTATAAGGAACTATACAATAAGTACAAAATTTATCACAGCCATACATAATATTTACCCAAGCAGTAATTTTAGAATCTCGTTTATAAAAAATATTTTCATAAACATTACCCTCAATACTATAAACTTCTATTTCTTGTTTCTTTTGATGATTTAAAATCATTTTCGAAAGTTCATGAATATTGTGAGTACCAAAAACAATATCAACATAAGGATGTTTTTCTAAAATATTCTTTGTTACACTTTCTTGTTGAGGCATACATCCACCAATTGCTACCATTAAATCAGGTTTATTTCGTTTTAAATGTTTTACTCTTCCAAGATATCCAAATACTTTATCATGGGCATTTTCTCGAATCGCACACGTATTTAATAAAACCAAATCTGCTTCTTCTAATATTTCGGTTTTTTGAAAACCTAAATTTTCTACAATAAAACAAATTTCTTCTGAATCATGCACATTCATTTGACATCCATAAGTACGAATAAAATATTTTTTCCCCTCAAATTGAGTTGAAAATAAATTTTCTTGATTCCTATATTCTACATTTTTTTCTCCTCGAATTTTTGCACTTTTCATATTTGGTAAATTCATAATAACACCTTCAACTTGGATTATTATATCAAAAAAAAAGAAATTCTAAAATAACAATATTTTGCATTTTTCTTTCATGTATTTCAAAAAAGATGACTCAATTTGAATACAAAAAAGATGACTCAATTTGAATACTATTCATTTTTAAAACATTATGTGATATTATTATCATAGAAAGTGAGATTATAAAATGAAAAAAATATTATGTTATTTTATTGTTGGAATACTTTTCATAGGAATTTCAACAGGTTGCGAAGAACAAAAAGAAACAGATAAGAAAGACCAAAATACAATCGTCGAAGAAAAAGGAAATTGCAAAATAGAAGAATGTATGATTCAATTAAAATCTTCAAATACTGTTAGCGAAATTAATGATATGATTGGATTTGATGGAGAAAAAGATAGTACAGAAGAGAAATATACTTGGAAATTAAACGAAAAAGAAAAAATAGTTGCTACTTATACAGATAAAAAAGCAACCATTCAAGCTACAATTGATAAAGATAAAATAAAAAATGAAGAAGTTGATTTTTCTATTTATACAGATTTAAAAGGAGCTTTGGACAAAGGTGAATCGTTTACTTATGATGAACTTGTTGCTAAATTAAATAATATCAAAGGAACTTTAGCTGGTATTACTTCCACATCAAAACGATATATTTGGGTTGATAGTTTAAACCGTACATTTAGCGTAACTTTTTCTGATACGTTGAATGGGAAATGTTCTATAATGTCTCTTCGTTAAAAACTCGATAAAGAGTTTTTTTATTTCTTATCTTTCCAATACCACCATTTTAGCTTTTCTTCTTCTCGGACTTCATGTTCTGCATAATAAACAGCCATACGAAATACATACAATTGACAACGATCTTCTTGTCTTTGTTTTACAATACAGTCTTGAAAGTAAAGATCTTCTGGATCTTTTCCAATCAAATCTTCTACACAAGTAATTCCAAGTCGCAAAAGATCTTCTTTCGTATTTTTCCCAACATATGGAATCGTTAATAAATCCGTTTTCATAAATTCACTCTTTCTAAAAAAATATTTTAACACGAAATGGTTAAAATATTTTTATTATTATCATAAATCGCAAACTCTAATTTTCCATAAAAGGTTTCATGAAGTTCCTTTACAATTTCTACTTTTTCAAGTAATTCATGATATATTTTTTCTACATCTGAAACCGTAATAAATAAAGTAAAAGCTGGTTTGATTTCATCTGCTTGTAATGATGGATATTCTTCCATTAATGTTTTTTTGGATTGAAACATAAGAGAAATTGCATCTTTTTTTAAAATAGCAAATTGAAATTTTTCTCCATCTCCAGGAACAGACACTACCGTTTCAAATCCAATTACCTTTTCATAAAACTTTATTGTCTCTTCTACATTATCTACCATAATATTTGTTGTGATTGATTCAAACATAATTATTACCTCCAAAAACATTATAAAAAAGAAAGTAAAATTTGTAATGTAAAAAACAGACATTTAGTTAAGTTGTTCTAAAATTTGAAAAGGACTAACTTTCGTATAACGCTTTATTTCTTTCATAAAATGAGATTGATCATAAAAACCACAAAAAAGCGCAATTTCACATAAATCTTTCTTTTCTTCTAACAGCATATGAAGGCACAAATGAAGTCTTAAAATATTTAACATCACTTTGGGAGAAATTCCATAATACTTTTTAAAAATGCGGTTTAATTGACGTTCTTGATAACCAAATCTCTTTGAAATCTCATAAACTTTTTTTTCTTGTGGACTATCATATAATTCATCAATAATATGTATAAAATTATTTTCTGTTAATAATTTTATTTTCGATATTAAATACTCACGAAAAAAAGAAATTCTCTCTTCTTTTGGTTTTCTAAAAATTTCTAAAACCTTATCCTTTTTCTCTATTTCAGAAAGAGGAATTTGCCGATCCATAATTTTTTCTGCTTCTATTTTAAAAATAGCATAAAAAGTTCCTGGTTTCATGCGAACTCCTAAAAAATCGATGCTCTCATTTAATTCTAATAATTCTGTATCTTTACTAAAAGCAGCGAACGATATGGTTTGATGCGTAAAATCTATTACAATATCAATACAAGCATCTGGTAAAATAAAATTATAAACCGGCTTTAAAAGCTTTTGTTTCGATTTCATTTGCCAAATACACATACAATATTTTTCAAGTTCTGGAAAATGATATTCTGTATATTCCATCTTTTTTTGAAATTTTTGATTTAATAAATATGGAATTTGTTTTGGATAATACATCAATGACCTCCAATCCAAATAAATACATATTTCATTTTAAAACATGTTTATTTTTTTACTTTTATAATTTGATACAAGAAAAAAGCAATAACATTAAAAAACATTCCAAGATATAAAAATAAATTAATATCATACAAAATAGATAAAATAATGAGAACAAAAGACAGTATGCAAAAAAATAATCCAACCCATTTCAAAAAATTTTTATGTTTTTGCAAAAAGAATCCCCTACCAAATTATTTTAAAAAAATTTGTTGATTAAATCTACTTTATTTTTTGATAAATACGACTACAAGCCTTACAAGTAATATTTAATTCATAATGTTTCACTTTTTTTCTAATATAGTAATTAAAGGTTCGTTATCCAATCCACAACACAATCTATTTTTTATAATTACCAGTTCATCTGTACATTTTTGTCCATTTTTACTATCTTCAAAATCGAAAAGCATACTTCCTTTGCTTCCACAATTACATTCATAAGTTAATTCTAATTTATCATAAGTAGAATAACATAAATAACCTATATTTTCACCACATTGGTTACAATACATCCAGCCTCCATAATTGGTTGCTAATTTGGTATTCATTAATTGTTTATTTTTTAATATTCTTGCCATAAATTCTACTCCATATCTTATTTATAATTTTTTTATTAATATTTTTCTATTTTTTCTTTACCACCCATATATGGTTTTAAAACTTCAGGAATAATTACACTACCATCTTTTTGATAACCTTGTTCCAAAATTGCAATTAAAGAGCGAGGACTTGCTATTACGGTGTTATTAAGTGTAGCTAAGTATTGATTACCATTTTCCGTTTTCATTCGAATGCCTAATCTTCTTGCTTGTGCATCTCCTAAAGTTGAACAAGAACCAACTTCAAAATATTTTTGTTGTCTTGGACTCCAAGCTTCTACATCACAAGATTTTACTTTTAAATCAGCTAAATCTCCACTACAACATTCTAAAGTTCGAACAGAAATTCCCATACTTCTAAAAAATTCTACAGTAAATTTCCACATCTTGTTATACCAATCCATGGCATCTTCTGGCTTACATAAAACAATCATTTCTTGTTTTTCAAATTGATGTACTCGATATAAACCTCTTTCTTCCAAACCATGCGCTCCTACTTCTTTTCTAAAACATGGAGAATAACTTGTCATAGCTATTGGTAATTCTTTTTCATCAATAATTTGATCCTTAAATTTTCCTATCATACTATGTTCACTCGTACCAATTAAATATAAATCTTCTCCTTCAATTTTATACATCATTGCATCCATCTCAGCAAAAGACATTACCCCTGTTACCACATCACTTCGAATCATAAATGGTGGAATGGCATACGTAAATCCCTTACTTATCATAAAATCTCTAGCATAAGCAATTGTTGCTTCATGTAGTCTTGCGATATCTCCTACTAAATAATAAAAACCATTGCCACTTGTTCTACCTGCACTATCTTTATCAAGACAACCCAAAGCTTCACAAATATCTGCATGATATGGAATTTCATAATCTCTTACAAATGGTTCTCCAAATTTTTCAATTTCCACATTTTCATTATCATCTTTTCCAATCGGTACACTATCATCAATGATGTTTGGTATCACCATCATTTTACTTTTCAAAACTTCTGATAATTGACTTTCTTCTGTTTCAATTTCTTCTAATTGATTGTTTATATTAATAACTCTTTGTTTTTTCGCATTGGCTTCTTCAACTTTTTTTTCTCGAAATAATGCTCCAATTTCATCACTGGTTGTATTTCGTTCTTGTCTTAAAGTATCTTTTTCAAATTTCAGTTTTCGTATTTTTTCATCTAACTCTATTACTTCTCCAACTAGTGGTAATTTTTCATCTTGAAATTTTTTCTTAATATTTTTTAGAACGATTTCTTTATTTTCTCGTATAAATTTAATATCTAACATATTTTTTCCTCTCTTTCATAAAAAAAGCAAAACTAACCTCCAAAAAGGAGCAAAAGTTTTGCGGTGCCATCCTTTATTATACTTAATTTTGATAACGGTTTTTCCGTGGATGATTAAATCCCTCTAAAAAGTAGAAATAAAAAAGTGATTTCTTCATTTTCACCATCCATGAAGTCTCTTAAAAAATCATTCTTTTTTATCATATCTTTTTTTCGATTTCTATATTTAGTATATCACTTTTTTTCAAAAATAGTAAACTTTTCTTTCATAGATTGTTAATAATTTAATTTTTTTGTTTCATTTTATCTTGTAAGAAAAGAAGAAATTCCTTTTTTGATAAAGTAGTCGTTTCATTTGTTCCATAAAGTCGATAACTAATCATTACTTCATCCATTTCCTTTTGCCCTAATATTAAAGTAATCGGAATTTTTCGAATTACACTCTCACGCATTTTATAACTTAATTTTTCATTACGTAAATCAATGTCTACTCGATAATCATTTTCTCTTAACCAATTGAATATCTCGTTTGAATATTTTTCATGATATTCTAAATTTACTGGAATCACATTAATTTGAATTGGTGCAAGCCAAAGTGGAAAAGCACCTTTTGTTTCTTCAATCAAATAAGCCATAAATCGATCGAACGTACCTAAAATAGCTCGATGAATTACCACGGGTCTTTTCTTTTCTCCCGTTTCATCAATGTAATTTAAATCAAATCGTTCTGGAAGCAAAAAGTCTAATTGACAAGTAGAAAGTGTAATATCATGTCCAATCGCTGTCTTAATTTGGACATCCAATTTTGGACCATAAAAAGCAGCTTCTCCAATGGCTTCATAAAAAGGAATATCAAGCTCTGTTAAAACTGTACGTAGTTCATTTTCTGCTTTGTCCCACATTTCATCATCAGGATAATATTTTTCTACATCTTCTCTATCTCTTAAAGATAAACGAAATTTATAATCATTAATATGAAAATCTGCATAAACATCTAAAATTAAAGCAACTACTTTTGAAAATTCTTCTTTGATTTGATCTGGTCTTACAAATAGATGCGCATCGTTTTGGCACATCGCCCGTACTCGTTCCAATCCACAAACAGCTCCACTGGCTTCATAACGAAAATCTGGTGCAAGTTCTCCAATTCGAATGGGTAAATCACGGTAACTATGAATCTTATTTTTATAAATTAACATATGATGAGGACAATTCATCGGACGAAGAACCAATTCTTCTTTGTCCATTTCCATGATAGGAAACATATCTTCCTTATAATGATCCCAATGTCCACTGATTTTATAAAGTTCAGTAGAAGCAAGACAAGGCGTATAAACATGATCATATCCTAATTTTCTTTCTTTTCTTCGTATATAATTTTCAAGTTCAGTACGAACAACTGCACCATTTGGCAGCCACAAAGGAAGTCCTGGACCTACTAGTTCATGATTCATAAATAATTCTAATTCTTTACCAAGCTTACGATGATCTCTCATCTTTGCTTCTTCTAATTCTTTTAAATGATTTTCTAATTCTTCTTCTGTTTTAAAACAAACCCCATAAATACGTTGTAAAACTTTATTATTAGAATCTCCTTTATAATAAGCGCCACTAAATTTTAATAATTTAAAATACTTTAATTCTTTTACCGTTTCTACATGTGGTCCACGACAAAGGTCAGTAAAATCACCTTGTTTATAACAAGAAATAATTTCATCATTACTCATATTTTCAATCAAATCTATTTTATAAGGATCGTCGAAAAATAATTCAAGTGCTTCTTTTTTACTCAATTCTTGGCGAACAATTCTTTTCCCATCCTTACTAATTTTTTTCATTTCCTTTTGGATTTTTTCTAAATCTTCCTCATTTAAAGTAATATCTCCTAAATCAATATCATAATAAAAGCCTTCTTCAATAACTGGACCAACCCAAAACTTTGCGTCGGGATATAAATGTTTCACTGCTTGAGCCATTAAATGAGCGCAACTATGATTCAAAATACTTAAATTTTCATGTTCTTTAATATTTATCATATTTTTTTACCTCCTTCATTTTGTTGTATTTCCAGTTCTTTTCTTACTTTTTGGGCAATTTCATTGCGAACATTAGCAATTTGTTTTTCATAATCTTTTTTTTCTTCTTCACTTATTTTTTTAGTTTCCAAAGCACATCGTAACGCAAATAATTCTCTAGATAATTCTGATTTTGTTTTCTTTGTTTTCATTTTTAATCTCCTCCAAATAAGAAAAAGATGATACCAAGGAGCAGTTTTACTGCGGTACCATCCTTTTTTTACTTAATTTTAATAACGGTAATAACCGGGATTTTTTAGAATCCTCTTAGAAAGGAGTAATCGTAAATCTTTTTTTTAAGTTTCCACCAACCACTTAATCTCTATAAAAAAATAAATTACCATCATGTCTTTCTTCAACAATTTACAAACTAATTCTAACATTATAAATTGAAAAATTCAATCCCTATTTGACATCTCACCTTTTTTTTAATAGAATAAAAAACCAAAAGTTGGGATGAAAAATGAAAGAAAAAAGATTAATACCCCTAAGAAAAGATACGACTACAACGTATTATCAAGCTTCTCTTTTTTTAAATGAAAACAATAGTATTGTAGCAAATGAAGATAAGGAAGCAAATGATTTATCCATACAATTAAATTGGAAACAAAAATTAAACCTCATATTAAAATATTTAAAAGAACACGAAAAAAAAGCTGAGAAAATAAAAATATGCTTTGAAGTTATTAATACTCTTTTAGACTTTTCAAATCCTATTAATCTTTCTCATTTAACCAAAGAAAATAAAATCACTCTTTTACAAATATTAATTGAATTATTAACTTATTATCAAAAAAATGTGGATACCGAAGAAGAATTTTTTTATCTTTCCACATTATTATTTCATATCAATTTTAATTATTTAGAAAAATATTTTGATTATCAAAGTAATAAGCCTTATGAAGGAATTGATCAAGGAAGCTTAGGACTTATTAGAAGTCAATATTATTTAACTTCTGGATTAAAAAAAAGAACACGAGAAAAAAATTAAAATTCTTTTATCTGGTTAAAATTCTTTCTATATCCCCTCTTATTATTTGATTATCACCAAACAAATAATGATTACTGATAATCCTTTTTTCATCAAATCTTACAATTAAAAAACCAGATTTAGCTTTTTGACTATCAAAAGGTATGATTTGACTACAAGTTGGAATTTGAACACAGTGAGTATTTTGATTCCATTCATAATAATGAGAATGTCCTTTTAAATATAAATCACAATCATTCGAGTTTGGCAGAATAAACTTTTCTTTTACTTTATGACTTAAAGAAATTTGATAAGTTTGGCATTTGAAATAAGCGCGTCCAAGTCCTAATACATTAAAATCACAATGATATTTTGACAATTCCTGATTTAAATCTATTCCCAAATTTAAAAAAACTTCATCATGATTTCCTAAAAGGACATAATTTTGAAATCCATTCGGGTAAATTTCAGAAAAAGACTGCAATTGTTGTATACATATTTCCTTTGCGCTGTTTTTATCCAAGCTTTTATAATACATACATCCATCAAACAAATCGCCCCCAATTAGTACAACTTGAATACCAAGTCGATCAAAAAAATCATAAGCTCTTTTTAAATATTCTATCGTTTTCTCTGAGTGTCCAATGTGAGTATCCGATATAATGGCAATTTGCGTTTCATCAAAATGATATAAAAAACGCTCCCGTTTAAAAATTTCTTGAAAATCTGACTTATCTTCTCTAGACACATGTACATTAGAAGAGACAATACCTAAAATAGCAAGAAGCTCATTTTTAGAAAAATAACCTTTTTTAACAATCTTATCAATTCCATGTTTTCGAATTTGATTTGCAATATTCAAATATTGTTCATCCATAATAAATCCCCCAAAAATTAGTGTTAATATATCACAAAATGCAAAAAAAAGAATAGTTTTTTACATTTTTCTATTCTTATTTTGAATCGTAAATTCATCATTCGTTACATCGATAAGAAAAGAATCATGTAACGAAATATTTTCTTTTAATAATTCTTGTGCAAGTAATGTTTCAATATGTTTTGTCACATATCTTTTAATTGGACGAGCTCCATACATTTCATCGTATGCTTCACTTAATATTTTCTCTTTGGCTGTTTCTGATAAAATTACATGAATATCACTCGATGATAAACGCATTTCAATTTCTTTTATAATTTTATCTAAAATAGAATGAATCTCTTTTTTATGAAGAGGAGAAAAAATAATGATTTCATCAATACGATTAATAAATTCAGGTCGAAACGTACTCTTTAATTCATTCATTACAAATTGTTCAGAGTTCTCATTTTGTTCTAAAATATGTTCACTTCCTAAATTACTAGTCATAATAATAATTGTATTTTTAAAATCTACGGTTCTACCTTGACTATCGGTAATTCTGCCATCATCTAATATTTGAAGCAAAATATTAAAAACGTCACGATGAGCTTTTTCGATTTCATCAAATAACACAATACTGTAAGGATTTCTTCTTACCTGTTCTGTCAACTGACCTCCTTCATCATAACCAACATATCCAGGAGGAGCACCAATTAATCTGGAAACATTAAAACTTTCCATGTATTCGGAACAATCGATTCTTACCATATGTCTTTCATCATCAAAAAGTTCATATGCTAAACTTTTTGCTACTTCTGTTTTTCCAACTCCAGTGGGTCCTAGGAAAATAAAAGAACCAATTGGGCGGTTCGGATCTTTAATCCCACTACGAGCCCTAATAATGCAATCACTCACTAATTTTAAAGCTGAATCTTGTCCAACCACTCTTTTTTTCAAATTATCATTTAAAGACAATAATTTTTCTCGTTCTCCACTGACTAACTTTTGAATAGGAATCTTTGTCCATCTGGAAATAATGGAAGCAATTCCTTCCTCATCTACTACATCACTTAAAATTTGAGATTTTGATTGTTCTTTTAAGTGTTCTAATTCTTTTTCTAATTCAGGTATTACTCCATGACGCAACTTCGCAGCTATTTCTAAATTATAATTATTTTCTGCTGTTTCTAATTCAAATTTAGTTTTTTCTAACTCTTCTTTTTTCTTATTAATTTGATCATTTAATCCTTTTTCTTCTTCCCATTTCCGGCGCATATCACGTTCTTTTTCTTTGAAAGAAGAAATTTCTTTTTCAATCTCATTTCTTCTATTAATACTTAACTCATCTTTTTCTTTTTTTAATGCTTGTTCCTCAATTTGTAAGCGCATAATATTTCTAGTTAACTCATCTAACGATGCAGGTACAGAATCCATTTGCATTTTAATCGTTGCACAAGCTTCATCTACCAAATCAATGGCTTTATCTGGAAGATAACGATCGGTGATGTAACGATCACTTAATGTAGCGGAAGAAACAAGGGCACTATCTTTAATAGTAACACCATGAAATATTTCAAATCGTTCTTTTAATCCCCTTAAAATAGTGATGGTATCTTCGACATTTGGTTCACTTACTAAAACTTTTTGAAATCTTCTTTCTAAAGCTCCATCTTTTTCAATATATTTCCGATATTCATTTAAAGTAGTTGCACCAATTAAACGTATTTCACCACGTGCAAGCATGGGTTTTAACATATTACCGACATCCATATTACCTTCAGCACCATTACCAACAATCATATGAATCTCATCAATAAACATAATGATTTCACCATCACTGTCTTTGATTTCTTTCAAAACCGCTTTAAAACGCTCTTCAAATTCTCCACGATATTTTGCTCCCGCAACCAAAGAAGCCAAATCAAGTTCCCATACTCGTTTTTTCTTTAAACTTGCAGGGATATCACCTTTTACAATTCTTTGAGCAAGTCCTTCTACAATCGCCGTTTTACCAACTCCGGGTTCACCAATTAAAACAGGATTATTTTTCGTTTTACGAGATAAAATCCGAATAATATTTCGAATTTCTTCATCCCGTCCAATGACGGGGTCTACCTTATTATCCGTTACATTTTTGGTAATATCTCTACCATATTTTTCTAAAACATTTTTTAAGGAATCATCTTCTTTAAAATTCATCTTATTCACCTTCTTTTTTTACTATATGCAATTTTAGCAAAATTATTAGCACTTGTCAATAAAGAGTGCTAATAATAATAAAAAAAATTCAAATCAAAAAATGATTTGATAAATTATTTCATACTAAGACTTCTGGAAACAGGCGGATTTTGTTGAAAGTATTCTTCTAAAATCTGTTTTTGTTCTACATAATAATTGGCTAACATTTGCATTTGACTTAAGTTCAATTTTTTGGACATTTCTCCATGCGATTCAACAAAAACAGAAGTATTCCAAAAATATTCTGATGGTATTATTAAATTTTTACGTTCTAAGTGTGTATCGTAACTCCAAAATTTTTCCAATCCAAATTCATTGTTATTAACATCTTTACAATAAAACCGACGAGCTTTAATTAAAAAAGTAATAATCTGAATCTCTGTATTTTTCATAATGGTTATATAATCTTTTCCTTCTAAAATATTTGAACCAAGACTTATTTCATCAAAATCTGTTTCCTGTTCCTCACGAGATTTATCATATGGAAAAGTAAAAATTTGATTCCAATATTCCATTTCAAATTTTCCTTCTGAATTAGAAACTGCAATTCCTGTTTTATGATTCATATCATATTTATCTTTTATCAAATTATGATATTGTGATGAAAGATAATTTTCCATATTTTCAGAAACAATACGTTGTTTCAATTGAGAAAAGAAATCTTTTTGAACAAGAAAAAACAATTGTTTTTCTTCTAAAAATGATAAAATCCATTGAATTAAATTCAATTCATAAAAATTAATGAATTGATTTCTTTCTTTTAAATATTGTTCTAATAAACAAAAACTGGTTACATCTTTTAATTCCATAATAATCTCCTTATTTTCTACGATTTTCACTAATTAATTCCATGGAAACAGAAAGTTGTTTTATTCGTTCGATAATTCTTCTAGCTTTTATGGTATCTACATTTTTTCCTGTATTGGATAAATGCTTTTCTAAATCATCTAAACTCATATTAGAAGTAAAAAAAGTTGGTAGATGATGTTCCATTCGATATTGTAAAATAGTACCTAATACTTCATCTCTTCCCCATTCAGTTACTTTTTCAGCGCCGATATCATCTAATAAAAGTAAATCGACCGTTTGATATTGTCTCATTTTGCTTTCGTAAAAATCCCAATCTTCTTTTAAAGTTCTTAGTACTTCTGGAAAATAAACAATTGAAATAGAAGCATGTTTTGATTCTAAAAGTTCATGAAAAAGAGCACTGATTAAAAATGTTTTTCCACTTCCAAAACTTCCATGCAAATATAAGCCTTTTATATCCTTTTGATAATCATAATTGGAATAAAAATGATCAATCCATTTAATCACATTCATTCTTTTTTTATCACCTGTCATATCAATATCTTTCATTCTTGCCCGAGAATTCAAATTTGCTTTTTCCTCTTTTTCTTTTATACTTTTTATAAAAGCTTTTTGAAATTGACAAGGGGTATAAGAAAAATATATATTTCCTTCTTTTTTTTCTGGAAATAATAAATGTCCTTTCAATGAATTTTCACACATAAAAGTTCCTTTACAACTATTACAATGTGTCATTTCTTCTATGGTATCTTGAAGTTTTGAAGCTATTTTCATAGCTTCTTCATCCGACAACTCTAATTTTTTTACTAATTTTTGAAAAGACGCATCTTTTTTTATTTGTAAGTAATTTTCTTGCAATTGCTTTTTGGAAGAAGATAAATTCATTTCTTGTAATAACGGCATCTTTTCACATCCTTAAAACTAATTTCTATTGTAACGAATTCCTGTTCATTTCGCAAGCAACTCGTCAAATTCCGACAAAATATTATTGATATTTATTTAAAATACTTTCCATTTCGGCTTTTTCTTCACTACTCATTTCTTCTTTGGATAGCGTTTCATGAAACCAAACAGGTTCTTCTATTTTTGTTTTAGGACTAACTTTAATTTCTTTGTTATATTTCTTATTTTCTTTTTCTGCTAATTTCATGGCATCACTAGCGGTTTCTACTCCTACTCTTTTCCAATGTCCTGCGATAGTTTCTACAAAAGAAGTAGATAATTTGTTATTGTTTTTCTTTAAGGTATAATCTATTAATACATTAATAACAGCTGGTCTAAGTCCTAAATCAATTGATAATACTTCTAATAATTTTAAATCACGTCCGGTTGGAGTAACCCCTTTATATTTGTTTTTTAAAAAATCATAGGGACTCGTATTCTCAAACACTTGAATAATTCGACCACGTTTCGTTTGATCTCCTTCTGGACTTTTTAAATATTCTGGTTGCGTACGATACACTAATGTTGGTAATTTTCCTTGATGATTGTATTGATAATATTTTCTTGTTTGCCGTCTTAGCTCTTCTTTATCAATGCTTCCTTTTTCATTGATAGTAAGTCTTAAAATTTCACTCATTTTTAATGTATCTAATCCATAAATAAAAGATAAATTGTTAATTAATTCTCTTAACCGTTTTCCAAAATTTCGTTCGGTAATTAATCCTTTCGGTAGACTAGAAATAATTAAATTAAAATCGACTTGATCATCCATTTCTAGCGATAATGTTTCTTTTCCAACCGCCGATATCGTATTAATATTGGAAGTTGATTTAAAAACGCGATCTAAACTTTTCGAGATATCAATATAATTTTTCGTATCAATTTTTAAAACCTCATATTCTTTTTTTAAGATATCATACTCATATTTTCCTATATTATTATAAAGAACTACATTAAGTATAGGATGATTAAAAAATTCTTTCGCACTCAAAGGAGAATACAGTTCATAGATATAATGATTATTTTCTCCTTCTTTATAAAACGTTTTTAGAAGTCCAACTGCTTCTAATGTTTCTCGTGCTTTTTTTATCATGTCCAAATTTATTTTTAAAAGTGTCATCAAATGATGATGATTATAATCCATGCTAACAAATTCCATTCGATCTAAATCCCGCCACAAAGTTAAATATAAACTAATTGCTATACTACCCACAATCGGTTCATAAAGACTAACAACATTCTTACGATCAACTTCTGTTAAAATCGTTTTATTCACTACCATATATTGATCGGCAGGTAAAAGCGTGATTAATTTCATTTGAAGCACCTCTGTTTTTTTATTATAATCTTAATACTAAAAATTCTCAAGAAAAAAGCCCTTTTTAAAAAGGACCTTTTAACAAGATTCATCACATGTTGTATTTTGTAATTTTATAATCATTTTTTGATAAATTTCAAACAACTCTTCTTGTTCTTTTTCCGTTAAAATATCATATCCACTTTTTTGCGTTTTAACCGTATCAACATGAATATCTAATATTTTTCCATCTTTTATAGTGATAACAGTTGGAGCATATAATCTTTTTTCTTTGGTATCAATTTTTTTCCCTTTTTTATTTTCCAAATAATATTTTTCTAATACTGGATCTAATTTTTTTAAAATTTCACGATAACCATTCGTACCTTCCTCTTTTACAATAACAGCATCTTTATCATCCAAAGCTAATGTATCACGAATATTTTTAATATCAACATATAAAATTTCCGCTAAATTGGTACTACTTGCTGCTTTCGTTAAAATTGGCACTGCACTTCGGCACCAAGGACAGGTAGAATATCCAAAATAAATTAATCCGGTTCCATCTTCTAAAAAGCTAGCTATTTCATCATCGGTTTTATAAACATAAGGATTATTTTCATCGAGTTCTACAGTGGGGTATGTTGTCTTATTCGATTCGTTCATCTTTCCATTATAAGATTCATATTCTTCTTTAAAACGATACCCATCACTTTTCATGAGCATTCTTTCATTGCGGTCCCAAAAAGCAAGAACACTTAAACCAGAGGCGATTGCCATTAAACCTACCATAATTACCATAAACATTTTTCGATCTTGCATCATTTTTTTCACTTCCATTATTTATTATTTTACTAAGAAAATAAATTTTTTGCAATAAAAAGAAAAACTACTCATCAAAATAGGAAATTGATTTTTTGGAGGGACCTTTTAAAACATTTCCATCTATATCAAATTTAGAACTATGACATGGGCAGTCCCAAGTTTTTTCTTTTTCATTAAATATCAATCCACATTTCATATGAGGACAAACAGGATGAACTACATGGGCCCCCGCTTCATCATGAAATACTGCAAGTAACTTGCCATCTTTTCGATAAAATTCTAATTGATTCGAATACCAATTTTTTTTATAAAATTTACTTTTTAAAAAAGAATATCCATTCAATGTTAAATAAAAAGGACTACAGAGTATTTTTTTTAGAAAAGATCTTTTTGGAGAAAATAGATCACTTAATAAGGAAGGTTTTCCATCCAATAAATCTTTTATGATATTTGCACTGACGAGACTTTGAATCAATCCCCAAGTTTCAAATCCTGTAATAATATATAAATTATCTTTTAATTCTCCTACCAAAGGCATATGATCAAAGGTTTTAATATCTACATTACTCCAACTACAAATAATCGAATCTTCTTCTATTTGATTCTCTTGTTTTACTTCATGAAAATTTTGCTTATCATTTTGAGAAACAGAAGTAGAATGCGATTTTCCTAAAATAAGTTGATACATTTTATCTTTATTTTGATAAAATCTAGAAGACATACTAGGACTTTCCATTGTAATATAAGAATATTTTAAATTTGCATTAACTTGTTTAGCAATAATATAAGATTTTTCAATTGAAGTTTTTATGGGAAGAAAATAAGGAAATAAGAAAAAGGGATAATGACAAGCTACGATAACTTTTTTTGCAAATATCGTATATCCTTCTTTGGTAATACATTCATAAATATCATTATTTTTGGTTATGTTTACTACTCTGGTGTTTTCATAAATGGATTCTGGCTGAATTTTCTTTAAAATTCCTTTTATATATTTTAAAGGATGAAATACATAAGTATCAAGAACAGAAATACCTGCTAAAAAAGGTAAAGTGTTTTCTGGTATTCCACGCTTTACCAAAATTTCTTCATTCTTTAAAAATTCTTCTATTTGTTCTAAATCGGAAAGGTATTTTTCCTGATTTGTTACTAAATAACTAGAAACTTTCTCTAAATTACAATCTATTTGTTCTTCTTTTATAATCTTTAAATATTCTTGTATTCCTTCTATTTGACTTTTTAAATAAAGTTTTGCTTCTTTTTGTTTGCCTTTTTTGATAAGATAACCAAGTGTATTTTCTTGCAAATATGTTAATTTTCCAGTTGTATTTTTGGTAACACCGCAACCAATCGTATTTGCTTCAACAAGACAAATGCTTTGTTCTTCTTTGAATTTATATAAGGTATGAATCCCAGATAATCCGCCACCAATGATTAAAATATCTACTTTTTTATTTTTATCTAATTTTTGAAAAAAAGAAATTTTAACATCCGTTTCCCATATACTCATTGTAATCACCACTATTAGTATGAACAAAACAAAGAGAATCATTCTTGGCAAATTAATAGAAAAATAAAATTTTATTATTGTCAAATGAATTTAATTATGATATGGTTATATTGTCTTATTTTTATGGCGAGGTGGCACAACTGGCTAGCGCAATCGGTTCATACCCGATAGGTTGTGAGTTCGAGTCTCACCCTCGCTACCATAAAAAATTCTGCTCGAACTTTTATAGTTTGAGTTTGATAAATAACTAATTCAGAAATGGATTAGTTTTTTTATGCTTGCAAAAAAACATCCTAAAGAAAGGCTAACTATTAAAAGTCAATAGTTTTCTTTCAAAAATTAAAATTGGAAAA
>CAOKKL010000016.1 GCA_948469065.1 uncultured Mycoplasmatota bacterium
TTAGAAATGCTTATATCAATAATGCTTTTACCCTAGAAGAATATAAAAAAGAAACTGAAATAATCGAAAATAATATTAAAACATTAGAAAGAAAAATATTAGAAACCGACCAAGTCGAAGATTTAAAATTTACGAAAGAAGATATTTTAATCAAAAGAGATATTGATTTTATTAATAAAATAAAACTACCTAACCTTTATAACCAAATTGTTGTTACCTGGAACGATTTAACAAGAGAAGAAAAATCAAAAATCATAATGAACTATATAGAAAATATTACTTTAAGATTAGATATGGAAGGAAATTATGTAGTTGATAATCTTTATTTTAGAAGTACCTTTTATAAAGATTTTAAAGAACTATTTGATGAAGGATATATTGACTGGAAGATACCTAAAGTAGATATGGATGGTATTGGTTATGTAAGATATTCTAACTACTTACCAGAAGAAAAAGTATGTGAACATATTATGCGATTAAGAGAATATTATAATGTTTATTACTACGAAGGAGTATTTGATTTTGAAACAAAAAGATTTGATTCGAAAAAATATGATGATGCTGAAGTGGCAAGAATTTTTCCTTTAGAAAAATTAGACCAAACAAAAACACAAATCAATATGGGAATGATTAGTGTAAAAAAAGATAATGAAACTCGTGTAGAAAATGAAGAAGAATTGTTTGATACAATTCCACCAGATAACATAACGAGTAATGAATATATTATTGCTAGTCAAGGACAACAATGTTGCTCGTGAAATCCTTGACTAGCAAAAGTAAGAGTAATAATGGAATTAGTTTAAAACAAAAAAGTTTACTTTTCTTGTTTTGAACTTACCGATCAATAGAAAAATTTTTGTTAACTTTTAACATAAAAGTTAGGTTTGCTTATGTAGTTTTATTCCATTACGAAGTTTTGGAATATTACGAAATAAAGCAAGAACGGATTCTAAGGTGTTAAACCTTAGCCCCCATATCTTGTTGGTTACGACAAGATATATAGGGGGTTATGAATTTTGACAATGGACTTAAAGTCCTTACAAAATAAGAAAGGAAATGATGAAAATATGATATTTAAAAAGAAAAAAGAATTTAGAAATTTACAATATGGAAAGTGTTATCTACTTAATAAAAAGAAAGATTATTATTTAGTTTATGTAAGTGATTATTTTATGCATTATGTTGTTTGTAATTATATGGATAGTATGGGAACAATGATGAATCAAGAATTTTTTGAAGATTTAAAAAGTGCTAAAAGATATTTTAAAGAAAAATGTAGAGGTAAAAAATGATAGAGAGTGAGATTGGATTATCTTACTCTTTTCATTTGGGTAACGATAAAAATAAAACAAAAAAAGCAAGACAATCAGCAAAGAATAATGCAAGTAATACCACTTCTTTTAATAATAATGCTATTCAAAATATCAAACAACTTGGCAAAGTAAATCATCATAATTTACGAAAATATGATAACAATATAGAACTAATAAGAATCATAAAAGGTACTAATGATATTGTTAATGATGTAAAGGATTTATATAAATTAGAATTTGAAAATACAAGAATAGAATACAATAATAAACAAACAAGAGAGGATAGAAAAATCAAAGATTATTTCTATAAAATTAGTGATGATACCAAACACGATCTTGCTTGTGAGATTATTATTGAACTTGGAGATATGCATTTTTGGGAAAATAAATCACAAGAAGAAAAATATAAAATGATTGAAGTATTTACTGAACAAGTACAAGATTTAGAAAATATTGTTCCAGAATTTAAAGTAGCAAATGCTACCATACATTTTGATGAATCTAGTCCACACTTACACATTGTTGGAATAGCCATTAAAGAAAATTGTAAAACTGGTATGACAAAACAAGTTGGTAAAACAACTGTATTTACCAAAGAATCATTAAAAATAATTCAAGATAAAATGCGAGAATGTTGTATTAAATCATACAATAATGTTTATAGTCTTAATGAAAAGTTAAAAGAAAAACAAAAAGGTAGAAATCAAGATATATCTTCAAAAGATATGGAAGTTTTTAATGAAACCAAAAACAAATTGAGAGAAAATATTAATGAACTAAAAAATGAAGTAAAGAATTTAGAAGATACTAAAAATGATATATCTAATGAAGTAGATAATTTATCTAGTGAAAAAGAATCTATCACCCAAGAACTAGATAAAAAGAAATCATTAAATAGAAAAGTTATTTTGAAAGATAAAGCAACTCTACTCAAAGAAAATGAAGAATTACGCGAACAATTAAGCTATGAAAGGAATCAGCACTATTTATACGAAACTTGGTATAACGATTTAAAAGATAAAACCGATTATTTGATTGAAAATATTAAGAAAGTAATTGATAAAGTTCCAGTCTTCATTAAAACCATTGTTAATAAATTATTTGGTAGTCAAAGTATGAACTTAAACTTTTTTATTCAACAATATGATGAAGATTATAAAACGAAACAAGAAAAAGAAAGATTAAAAAAACTCAGTATATTTAGAAAAAAGCAAAAAGATATTACTCCTATTGAAAAAAATATTGATTATCAGCATAAGGAAAATAAGAAAGATAAAGATGATTTTGATATAAGTAGATAGTAAGATAATGTCTATCTTTAAAAATGGTTTATTTGACTTTTATAAAAAAGAATGTATAATATAAAACCAACAAAGAAATGTTATTAATTATAATTATTTATAATATTTCAAACAAATTGGGGTGATTATTATGAGAAAGTGTATAGTTTTACTTTATCATAATTTAAAATTTGATTGTATTAATGCACTGATTATAAAATAAAAAGATTAGGAGTGATTAATGCAAATACAATTATTAATGAATTACGAAATTTAAATTATCAATTTTTAGCAAATAACAAAAATGGTTTAAAAATTGATAATAAAAATTATATATTTAAAACTGGTAAAATCCCAATTTTATTATCTGCACCACATGCAGTGAAACAATTTAGAGAATCGCAAGTTAAATCTTGTGATTATTTAACAGGTCCCCTTGCAATTTATTTAGCCGAAAAATGTGATTGCTCTTATTTTTGTAGAGTCTTTAATGATAATGATGATCCTAATTTTCCTTTAGGAACAACATTATCACATATAGAAAATGATTATTTGAATGCTTTAAAAAAGTATATTCAAGAATTTAATCAATTTTTAGTAATAGATATTCATGGCTGTGTTAATAGCAAAGAATATGATTGTAGTATATGGTCTAATAATTATAATACTTGTGATTCAAATATTATTAAGATATTTGAAAACAATTTTAGATGTTATAATTTATCTGTTGATAATGGTAGTGAATATTTAGGTGGTCAAGTAACTAGACAAAGTTCCATGATTACTAATTCTTTTCAAATTGAGATAAAAAGAAAAATAAGAACATTAAAGTTAGAAAATTATTATTTATTAAATTCATTTATTGATTCAATGGAAGAATCTATTTATGAAACTTACGATTACTTTATGAAATTAGAAAAAGTAAGGAGAGATTTAAGATGAATAAAATAAATGAAAAATATGACATTATTTTGCCTAATGAATTCGGTAGAAAGTATACAAAAAGATATAAACAATATATGTATAGCGACATAGAAGGCCAAGATGGAATTCTTAACTATGAATTACAAGATTTTGGCTGTGGGCCATGTTCAATGGCGACTATATTATCAAGTATTGGATATGATTTAGATCCAGTAGAAGTAGCAAAATTAATACTATTAGATGCCTATGGAAATAAAATAGATTTTTATACGAATAAAGAAAATGGTAGATTAGGAATGTCTACATTAGGTTTTTTATATTTACTTCAAGAGTTAATTAGAACTAAAGGATTTAATCTTGAATATCAATTAGTAAAATATAGCTATGAACATCCTGAATTAAAAAAGGAACAAATTATTGAGATGATTAAATATGATTATATGGCTCTAGTATTGGTTGGCCCTAAAAAAAAGTTAGAACATCCAAGAACATTCTCTAATTATGGACATTATATTGCAGTTACAAGTGTTAATAATCATAATAATGAATTTTATGTAGCAAATCCTAATAAAACTGGAGACAGTCAAATTGACACAACATATTCTTATGAAACGCTTATATCAAACATGTATACAAATACTTTTGATTTCCTAATGGTAAAAAATAAATCATTAGTGTTAAAAAAGTAAACTTTTAAAGGAGGAATAAAGAAAATGAATGAAAATGAAGAAATAAATAATCTGATTGAAAATAATAATGTTGTCCAAAAAATTTATAGTACAACTTATAATTTGAAATTTGATACACACGAATGTACTATTTTTGAAGAACCTTTTAGTAAAACAACAATAGAATCTATTCAAAAGAAAGAATATTTTAATTGGTATGATCAAATATGTTTTTTATTAACACCTTTATATGAAAAAGCTATACTAAATAGAGGAACAGTAGTTTTTGAAAATAGTAATGAACTAAGTTATTATTCTTGGATAGAAATTTTTTATAATAATAAATGGTATTCTTTTGATCCGTGCTCAAATATGATATGTGAAAAAGAAGTTTTTGATAAATTGTATAAAACTAAAAAAATATGTTCTTTTACAAGTGATGAAATAAGAACTAAATTAATATATAATTTATTTTTTCCAGATGAAATACCTAATAATGGGTATAAAAATATTATAAAAAACCAAATATATCAATTGCATCCCAATAAGGGAATAATACTACCTAGTTATAACATAGAAGATTTAACTTATGGTGCTGCTTTTGCATATACACTTAAAAAATCGCATAATACAATAAGTTCATTAAAAGCAGAATACTTAGGTGGAACTAGAAGAATATATTAGGAAAAATCCATACAACATCTCAACCATAGATTATAGAAAGTTTAGATTTTGAAGTCTATTTGAAATTTTGAAAAATCTATTGAAAAAAATTTATTACATGATAGAATATTAATAGATTTGATATTTATCAAACATCTTTTGCATAAAAGTTCAAAATAGGCTCTTTTATCGCACCATTTAGGTTGAAAGTCGCACTTTAAGCGATTAATTATAAATAAAGTTCATAGTATTTGATATTATGGGCTTTTTTCATTGTCTAAAGGAGTGATTAATACTTATGAAAATAATCATAGAAACTATAGAATTTCCTTGTGAAATTAAGAAAAAAATAAAAAATGAAAGTTAGTATGAGTAACTTAGAGGTTGAGTATATTGAAGGGCATTTGATTAAATTTGATAAAATGAATCTAAGTATTCAAGAACCACATAAAATTATAGTTAATAATAAGAATTACTCTTTAGTAGCCTTAATTTATGCTAATTATATTAAGATTCGTTATAATATAAGCAGATTTGATCCTAAATTGAAAAATGAACCGCACCACAAGGTGTGGTTTTTTGATAAAATAAAAAGAGCCCCACCCGGCAAGGAGGACTCATAAATGAATTATAAGCAATTAACAGACAAAAAGAAAGTAGAAATTAATATTTTGTTGAAACAAGGACTAACAATGAGAAAGGTAGCAAAAATATTAGGGATACATCATTCAACCATATCAAGATATAAATCTGGAAAATATAAAAAAAGAAAAATAGATATCAAAAAAAAATATGAAATATTTATAAAATATTTCAGACTGTTGACAAAGTGGTAAGTCTAAAAAGGCCTATTCTTTATTTTATTATATTCGTCACAGGATTTAATAAATTCTTTAAATATATTTTCCATAATATCAACATTATCCATTATTTCAGGATGCCATTTTAATCCTAAACAGAATTTTTTATTTTTTAATTCTACGGCTTCTACAAATCCATTTGAATCATGGGCTACAATATCAAAGTGGTTAACATCGCTATCTTTTATCATTACATTATGAATACTATTAACTTTAACTTTTTTGTTGTTTCCAAGCAATTTATATAATCTTGATGTTTCATCGATTATTATATCATGCCTATAATTTCTATCATATATATGATGCGATTCATCTCTTTCCTTTTGAACAGTATCTCCTTGTGAAAATAAAATATAATTAAGTCCACAGCAAGTTCCTAATAATGGAATGTCATTTTCAATAGCATATTTAGCAACATAAATTTCATGCTCTCCTGTTTGCCATCCACCTTGTAATATAAATCCATCACACAAATTCAATATTTTGTTAAATTTTTCTGCTTCTTGTGATTTCATAGCCTCGTTATAATTAATATTAGTTGGCAATACTCCTATTGCTACTGCACCATTTTTAATGATTATTTTTCTAAAATCATCAGTTATTTTTTGTTTATTCCACAATAATTTATCATTATTTGCTGGCTTACATTATTCCTATTATAGTCATTTTTTAGGCCTCACTCTCAAATTTTTTATTGCTTTAATAATTATATCATTTTTTCTTAATTATGAGTAGCTTTTGAATGTTATTTTGAAAGTTGTATATAATTACGACAATGGTAGGAAACTCGATTTTGAGTAATGGATAGATTGCTAACTAGATAAAGTTAGTTTTTAATATTTTAATCAATAATTAAACTTAGATAAATAAAACAAGATAAAAAAGAAACATATTTATTTTAAAAAAACTCATGAATGCTAGATAGATGTAAATAATAAGATGAGGAGTGTATTTATGAATTTTAATATAAAGAATGTAAAAATATCGGTTACAATTCCAGAAAAAAATGTAAAAGAAATAAGAAACGCTATTTGTAAAATTGGTGCAGGAATCATAGGAAATTATACTTATTGTACCTTATCTTCTAAATGCCTTGGAACCTTTAAACCGAATGAAGAAGCAGAACCGTATATTGGTGAAAAAAACAAAATGGAATTTTTAAAAGAAATAAAATTAGAGACTACTTGTAAAATAGAAAACGTAAAAAAAATTATAACAAAAATCAGAGAGATTCACCCTTACGAAGAGCCAGTCATTGATATTATTCCACTGATGGATGATGAAAATTTTAAATAATGATAATTTATTAATTCCAAAAAACATAAAATTTTTTTGAATGCAACTAATAGTTGGTAGAATAAAAAGAAAAGTATTGCAAAAATAGAAGTAAGAAAGGAAAAAAATTATGAAATTTGGAGAAAATTTAAAATCATTAAGAACAAGAAAAAAAATGTCGCAAGAAAAGCTGGCAGAAAAAGTGGGAGTATCAAGACAAAGTGTTTCGAAATGGGAATGCTCGGAAAGTTATCCAGAAATGGAAAATATGTTAAAACTTTGTAAAATATTTCATTGTAAAATAAATGACTTAATTCAAGAAAATTTTATTGATATCGATGAACTAGATAAAGAAGTAAAACAAAACGTCATACAATTTCAAAAAGAAAAACAGCAAAAAATGAAAAGAATTAGTAAAGTTATTTGTTTCGTATCCAAAATCAGTAAAATAGCAAGTAGTATTGGAATAATCATGGTAATTATTACAATGCTAACTACTTTAATTATTGCCAATCATACAAAAATAGAAGAAAATAAAGTAATACTTTTTGATGAAATCATAACATATCAACTAGAAGAAGATAAAATATATTTGACATATCACGATAAATCTTTTTTCTTAAAAGATAAAGATAATGAAATCATAAAAGAAATATCTGAAATAACCAAAAATCATTCAGTTTTATTATTAACTGCTTTCATTGAAATAGCTTTCTTATTTCTCATTCTATATTTCGTATTTTTGTTTTACATTTTTAAATATTTAGAAAAATTATTTCAAAATATCTATCAAGGAGATACTCCATTTCATATGGAAAATGTGCAATACATGAAAAAAATTGCATATTATATGTTAGCAATGATTTTAATTCCTACTTTAGGTGGATTAATTATGGAAATGATAACATCTATTAATCTAGAAGTTGAATTTGAGTTATCCCAGTTTATTTATATTTTATTTTTATTTGGAATGTCTTATATTTTAGAATATGGAAGTGAAATGCAAAAAAATTTTAAGGAAGATAAAGTTTGAAAAAGCAGAAAATACATACATGCTTTTTTTTTGTTAGAACATATTATTAATAGCGAAAAAAGAAAAAGACAACTATTTGTTAAACAAAGTTCTCTAGATTGCTTTTTTTAAGAAAAATTGATAAAATAATAACATTAAAATAAAGTAGGGTGAGTCATTTGTGAAGCTATTGTTAATAGGTCAAACAAAAATTGATCAATTCATTTTGCCAGAAACAATTGATGGCAACTATTGGTTTAAAATAAAAGATGAAAATGGAAAAATAAAAGATTTTGCTAATATTGATTCCAAAAATGAACAATGGCTGATTCATAAAAATGAATATCTAACTTTATATCAAAATAATCAAGAAGTTTCTGAATTATATTTAAATTTATATCAAGTTTATATCGTAAAGTTTCGAGAAACGATTATGGTTTTATATACCTTACCAACCTATGAAACAAATTATACTTATGTCAAAATCAAAAAACCGATCATTATAATTGGTTCTTCTTCTAATTGTGATATTGCTTATGAAAATGATTTTATTTCAGAAATTCATACGAAATTATATCAAAAAGAAGGAAAATGGTATGTAGAAAATTTTGGAAACAAAATAAGTACTTTTTTAAATGAACAAAGTATTAGAATGAAAGAACTAAAAATCGGTGATACTTTATTTATAAGTGGAATATATTTAATTTTTATGGGTAGTTTTTGTGTTATAACAAATCCTCTAAATAAGTTAAAAATTTCATCTGTTACTTTTCAAAAAATGGAACAAAGTACTTATACCTACCAAAATACAGAAGTCCCAGACTTAGCAGAACTAGAACTATATCATGAAAATGATTATTATCAATATACACCAAGACTTCGTTCTAGAATTGAACCAAAAGTAGTAGAAATTGATGACCCACCAAGCAGTCAAATTGCAGAAGAAATGCCTCTTTTTTATACTTTAGCACCAATGTTATTAATGTCAATGACAAGTATGGTTTCTGGCGGTATGGCAATCTTTCGACTAGCAAGCGGCGAAATTACATTTTTTAATGCTTTACCGTCTTTAATTATGTGTATTGCTATGATGGGAAGTGCTTTTATTTTTCCTATTATTACAAAAAGATACAACAAAAAAAGACAAAGACAAAGAGAAGAATTACGTCAAAAAAAATATAGCGAATACTTAGAAGAAAAGAGAAAAGAATTAGATGAAATTGTAAGAGAACAAACTCAAATTTTAAATGAAAATTTAATTTCTTTGGAATCTTGCTATAGTTTAATCGAAAATAAAAAAAGAATTATTTGGGAAAGAAAACCAAAAGATGATGATTTTTTAACTATACGTTTAGGAATTGGAGAAGTTCCTCTTCAATTACAATTAAATTATTCGAAAGAAAAATTTACTCTCCAAAGTGATAATTTAAAAGAAAAAGTATCTCATTTAACAAAACATTATCGCATGCTTCGTGATGTTCCTATGCCTTTTAATATTGGTGAAAAATATATCCATGCAATTTTGGGTGATCGTGAGTTATCGAAACAATTTATTTTAGGACTTATATTACAATTAGTTACTTTTCATAGTTTTGTAAATCTAAAATTAATATTTTTACTAAATGATGAAAATAAAGAACTCTTTCAATTTGTAAAGAATTTGCCACATACTTGGAGTAATGATAAAAGTATTCGATTTTATGCAACAAGTTTAGATGAAATGAAAAATGTTTCCTTATTTTTAGAAACTATATATACAGGAAGAAAAACATCATTAGAAGAATCTGAACAAAAAGAAAGTTCTTTTCGCTCTTTTGAACCTTATTATCAAATCATAACAGATGATTTTAGAACCGTTAAAAATTTAGGAATTATAAATAATATATTAGAAGACAATCAAAACTATGGTTTTGGTATTTCCATACTGGCAAGCCGTTTGAATGAATTACCAAATGAATGTAAAGCATATCTTTATATTGATAAAACGAACAGTGGATATTTTGAAAATAATTTAACAACTCAAAATCAAAAAGTTTTCCAGATAGATTCCTTTCCAAATTTAAATATGTATCAGTTATCAAAAACACTTGCTAACATTCCTATGAAATTAGAAAGTGCCGAATCATCTTTACCAAAAATGATAACTTTTTTAGAACTATATCAAGCGGGAAAAGTTGAACAATTAAATATATTAAATCGATGGAAGAATTCAAATCCAATGACCTCACTTGCTGCTCCAATTGGAGTTTATCCAAATGGAGAAACATTTGAATTAGACTTACATGAAAAATCTCATGGTCCTCATGGATTAATTGCTGGTTCGACTGGGTCTGGTAAATCTGAATTTATTATCACTTACATTTTATCTATGGCAATTAATTATCATCCAAACGAAGTTCAATTTGTATTAATTGACTACAAAGGTGGAGGACTTGCTGGAGCTTTTGAAAATAAAGAAACGGGATTTCGTTTACCACATTTAGCAGGAACCATTACAAATTTGGATACGGTAGAAATGAAACGTAGTTTAGCAAGTATACAAAGTGAATTAAGAAGAAGACAGCAAAAATTTAACGAAGCCAGAGATTCTTTAAATGAAAGTACCATTGATATATATAAATATCAGAGATTATTTCGTCAAGGATTAGTAAAAGAACCTATTTCACATTTATTTATTATTAGTGATGAATTTGCCGAATTAAAAAGTCAACAACCAGAGTTTATGTCACAATTAATTAGCACAGCTAGAATTGGGCGTTCCTTAGGTGTTCATCTAATTTTAGCAACTCAAAAACCATCTGGAGTTGTCAATGATCAAATATGGAGTAACAGTAAATTTAAAGTATGTTTAAAGGTCCAAGATAAATCGGATAGTATGGAAGTTATTAAACGTCCCGACGCAGCAGAAATTAAAGAAACAGGAAGATTTTATCTTCAAGTTGGTTATAATGAATACTTTGCACTTGGTCAATCTGCTTGGGCTGGAGCAAAATATATACCCGTAGATAAACCAAGAAAACGTTTAGATGATTCTATTAGTATTGTAAATCAAATCGGATATGTCGAAAAAAGCTTAAATGATGTAGTTACAAAAGTTACCATCGAAGATTTGGGAGAACAAATTACCAATGTAATGAGTTTATTAATTGCAACTGCTAAAAAAGTAGATGTTCAAGCGAAAAAATTATGGTTAGATGCAATTCCAGAATTGATTACTTTAATCGATTTAAGAACAAAATACAATCCTCAAATTATTCCTTACCAAATTGAACCTATGATTGGAGAATATGATGATCCAAATAATCAAAGGCAAGAATTATTAAAATTAAACTTAACAGAAGATGGAAATACTATCATTTATGGAATGAGTGGAAGTGGAAAAGAAAATTTATTACAAACCATTCTATATGATACCATGGTAACTCATAAACCCAATGAAGTTAATTTTTATTTAATAGATTTTGGTGCCGAAACACTAAAAGTTTTTCGAAAATTTCCGCATGTCGGAGATGTAGTTACTATGGATGAAACCGAAAAATTAAATAACTTATTTCGCATGTTATTAAAAGAATTAGAAATAAGAAAAGAACTTTTTGTAGATTATGGTGGAACTTATCAAAATTATTGCAAGCAAAGTGGTTTTACAGTACCGCAAATTATTGTGATGATTAATAATTTTGAAGTATTCCAAGAAAATTTTGAAAATACAGGATTAACTGACACTTTAATAAAACTAAGTCGCAGTTCTTCAAAATATGGAATTACCTTTATTTTAACCGCTACAGCATTAAACTCAGTTCGTTATAAATTAAGCCAAAACTATCCAAACGTATTATCATTAAGACTAACAAATAAAGGAGATTATAGTAGTATTTTTGGACGCACAGATGGAATAGAACCTAGTGATTACTTTGGAAGAGGGCTAGTAAAACTAGAAGGAATCTATGAATTTCAAACTGCTTTTATTGCACCGAGCGAAGAATTAAATGAAACAATTAAAGTTACAGCTCAAAAATTAATGAATGCTTATCCAGATAAAGCCAAAGCAGTACCTATTTTACCTGATAAAGTAACTTATGACTTACTGAAAAATGAATTTACCGATCTTTCTACTCTTCCAATCGGAGTAGAAAAAGAAAGTCTTAATATTGCTAAATATCCATTAGAACACAACTTAGGACATTTATTTATTACGAAATATTTGAACAATATTGAAAATTTTTATGGAGAATTATTAAAAATACTATCTAATTATGGAATAAATGTTATTCTAGATGGGGAAAGTATAATTGACGCAACCAAAATTGGAGATGCAACCTTAGAAACCAACGATTTTAAATCTATGATTGCAAAATTAAATGCAGATGTAAATTACCGCATGCAAAACGAAATGGAAAATACACGTCCCATTATTTGTGTTATGATAGGAATGAAAAGAATATTTGAAAGTTTAGATAGTGAAGGAAAAGAAATTCTAAAACGCATGATGACCAATATGTCTACTTATAAAAAATATTATAAAATTATTTTTTTAGATACTCCTGAAAATATCAAATGCGTCGAATATGAAAGCTGGTTTAAATCTTGTATTGATACCAATTCTGGCGTATGGATTGGAACGGGAATAGACAACCAATTTTTAATCAATTTAAATAATACAACCAAAGAAATGCGTTCTGAAATTCCTTCTAACTTTGGTTATATTATTATTAGAGGTACTGCCAAACAAATTAAACTAATAGAAGAAAGCGAATCCATTCATAATATGGAAACTTTAATATAAGAGGTGAAAAATGGAAAATAAGATATTAATTGAAATCTATGTTCCCATTGTAGAAAAAAGATATGACCTATTTGTTCCTATTAACAAAAAACTAGGAGCCGTAAGAGACTTAATGATTAAAAACATTAATGAAGAAGCGGGTTTTGAATATTTGAAAAAAGATTTCTACACTATCTATAATGAAGAAAATGGGATTCCATATTCGCTAGATGAAATTATACTTCATCAAAATATTCGGAATGGACACCGTTTAATCATGATTTAGGAGGTTACTCTATGGATTTAAAAATAGATTATGAAAAACTATTAGAGCTTGGTCATACCATTTTACAAAATGATGAAAGATTAACAAAAATATTAGATACGATTTATAAAAATATAGAAGAACTACAAAATTATTGGACTGGACCAGACGCAATATATTTTCAAGAAGAAGTAAAAGAATACAAAACTAAATTTTATGAACTTCAGAAAATGATTCAAAATTATGGACACTTTTTATTAGATATCTCCGATGAGAAAAAAAAGTTATGTGACGCATGTAAAAGTAGCAGTGAAAAATTATAGGTGAGAATATGGAAGAAAAAATAGAATATGGAAATGTAACAATGATTCAAAATAATTTAGAAAATTTAGCAAGAGAATTAGAAGACATATTAGAAAAAAATAATCGCGATATGGAGCATATCACTGAAGAAGAATATTATAATAGTCCTGCTGCAAAAGAAATTTTAGCAAAGTATAAAAAAAATAGTGCTAAATTTTCTAGATATCCAGAAGAAATTCGTAATTATGCTAGCATTTTAAAGCTAAAAATAGAAAGTTATCAACATCGTACAGAAAAAGCCAAAGAATATATTATAGAATCTACCACACAATTTTTAAATCAATTGAAATAAGGGATGAAAAATGAAAAAAAAGAAATTTTTACCAGTTGGAACTGTCGTAACATTAATCGAAGAAAAAGAACAATTAATGATTATTGGATTTTGCCAAAAAAATAATAAAAATGATCGAATTTGGGATTATGTCGGTGTGGTATATCCGATTGGTTATATAAGCTTTGAAAGAATGATTCTTTTTGATTCCAATCAAATTGGAACAATTCATTTTATTGGATGTCAAGATGAAACCCAACTTTCTTTCTCAAAACAATTTTCAAAATATTTAGAGGAGGAAACTTTATGGTAAATAAAATCGAACAGCTACCAATTGGATCGATTGTCACTTTAAAATCCCAACTACGAAAAGTAGTAATTGTCGGTACGAAAATAAAAAAAATAGAAGATAATCAAATTTATGATTATGCTTCCGTGATATATCCTGAAGGTTATACTAATAAAAATGAACTTATTTTTTTTCAAAAAGAAGAAATTGAAAAACTTTATTTTTTAGGATACCAAAATGCCAAATTAGAAAGTTATCAAAAACAAAATAGAAAAGAGGGATAAAACGTGAGAATTCTAGTAGACACAGACAGAATAGAATCTATCCTTCAATCAGAATTAATACCAAATGTTTATCAAAAAAATCAAACTTCATCTTCCCAATTTGAAAACAATCATACGATAAAACAGCTTCGTAGTGAGAATTCATGTAATATTTCTCATTATATCCACAAAATTTTTCAAGAAAATAATCAATTAGAAATGAACTTATTTGAAACCAAAAAATATATAGAATCTGTCATAGACAATTATCGTAGTATAGAAAACAATTTAATGGAACAAAATAACCCTTATTCTTTTGATTCCGAAGTTGCACTTGAATCTGTAATTTCTATAGAAAAAATATCTAGTTTTGAAAGAACCTTTGAAAGAGAAGATCAAAAAATAAAAATTGATTATTCATCTACTTTCAAACGAATTCAAAATATAGAACCAATTACTTCAATCAATGCTCACATCAATTATCAAAACTTTCTTTCTAATGAGAAAGATACCAGTTCTTTTCAATTACAAGATAGTTTAAAATATTCAAATACTTTTGGTAGTGAGAGTAAAAGTCCATTTATAAAAACTAATCTGTCATCTTTTCGAATTGGTACCGGAGAGAAAGGTGATATTTTATGATAAAATTGACATTAGATACCGAGTTTAATAATCAACAAATTTTAGAAATTAATGCCTTATTAGAAGAATATCAAAAGAAAATGGTCTTATTAAAAGAAACATTAGAAGCTTTAGAAACAAATGAAATATGGAAAGGAAAAGATTTTGTAAGTTATAAACAAACTATGTTACAAAAATATTATCAAAGTTTAGAAATAAATTGGAAAATTGTTAAAGCTTATATTATCTTTTTAGAAAAAAGTACGGATTCATTTCAAAAAATGGAAAATGACTTACAAAATCGTACCATTTTGATAGAAGGGGATAAATAATGGAAATCATAAAAACAGAAGCTTTAATAAGTGAAGAACAAAATTTATTAAAAATCATGGATGAAATGGAACAAATAATGACAGATATATACGATAAAATAGAAAAATTAACTACAACATCTTGGACAGGAGAAACTGCTTCCTTTTTTTTAAACAATTTTAATGATGATTATCAAAAGTCATTAGAACTTCATAATACTTTAAAAAATAACATTCATTTTTTAACACAAGTATCGCAAAATTACCAAAATTTAGATAACGAAATTATAAAGAAATTAGATAGCATTCCAAATGTAGAGTAGGTGAACATATGAATGAAGATTTTAGACATTTAGAAATTAACCATGATGGTGTCAATAATAGAGTAGATTCTTTAAAAGAAGAACAAAATAAATTTGAACAGATAATAAATGAATTAGAAAATGCTTGGGATAGTCCTTCTTATCAAAATTTATTACAAAAATGCAGTAATTTAAAAGTAAATTATCAAAAGTTGATTGAAAAAACAAATAGAATTCATACAATAATCAACGAAATTCACAAACACAATCAATATTTAAATGAAAAAGAAGAATTGGAAAAAGATAATGAAGAGATGGAAGATCATTTAAAACATTGCGGAAGTCATCGTCATGATAGTAGACATCGTAGATATCGAAGAAAAATTAGTAGTAATAAAACGAAAATAAAAGAATTGAAAAGAAAAATGGATCAAGTCATAACAAATTTAAGATCCATATGTTCATAGAAAGGAATCCCATGCCAAATAAAGATTTTATTGATGTTAAAATACCTCTAATAGAAGAATGCGTCCAAAAAATGAAAAAATCGGCTAAAAAATATCAACAAATTTCAGAAAGTTTTGAAAGAGAAATACAAAAATTATCGGAAGATGAAGCATTGAAATCAATGGTAATTGATGAAGGAATGTTAGAAATGATACAAAAAAATAAAATAGAAGCAGAAAAAATGTTAGAACAATGTAATGCTTATGCAAATTATTTACAGAATATTGTCATTACAAATTATCAATATGCAGAAAAAGAAAATCAAAAAGAAATTGATACCTTAGATGATATGATGAATGAAACAGCGAAAAATTTAGGAGAGATGTAATATGACTGCTATGAATCAAAAAGAACATGATATTGTTAAAGTAAATATTAATAAATTATTATTAGCAATTGATAATTTAAAAAAGTATTGTTTGGAAGAAATGAAGCAAAATAATATGGAACATGCAAACAATCTAAATCAATTAAAAAATGAAGCTTGGATTGGTGTTGACAATATTAAATTTCTGGAGATAAATCAAAAACTGTTAGAAAACATGCAAGTGATAGAACGATTTTATGATAATACCATTCATCAGTTAGAAAAAATAAGAGATGATATGAGTAGTCAAATGCAAGAAAAAATAAATATACATACTTTTTGACAGTTTAATTGTCAAATTGTTTGACAACCGAAAAGTGTAACATTAAAATGAAATTAAAGATAGGAGATAAAATATGGAAAATGTAAGAATATCAGTAAGTGAAACGATTGATATTACCAATGCAATAAAAAATCAAACGAATAGTTTGAATAATTTAATTCGTGATTTTCAAACTCGAGCAGTAACAATACAAGACTGGTGGAAAGATAAAAGCCAAGAAAATTATTTAGAAAGTTTAAATGAATTACAACAAAGATTAAATAATGTGATAAGAGCGATTGATTCTTTAAGCAATACGGTTGCTGAAAAAGCCAAAAATGCAGAAGAAACAGATAGTAGATTATCTGCAACTATTACAGAGTTATAAGAAAGGATATAAGTTAAATGACAGGAAATGTAGAATTTAGACAAGCAGAAGCAACAGAATTTCAAAATTTTTTAAAATCAAATGCTAGTTTTATTATGAATAATATTAATATGGTTTCTCAAAGTGTGGAAAGTTTAAAAAGTACTTATAAAACCTCCGAAACAGAGTCTATTTTTAATGAAGTAGAAAGAGGATTAAAAAAATTTGAAAACGATTACAATACTATCAATCAAAAATATTATGATACACTTGAAAAAGTGAAATTAAATTATCAATTAGCAGAATCACAAAATAGTGCAGTGTTTACTGATGTTGGAAGTAATATGCATGCTGCAAGCCTAGCTTTAGGTAGTGGAGCCATGACGGCTGCAGGTTTTGATTTTGGTAAAATATCTACTAATGCTCAAGATGCTACTTCAGGAAAGTTTGTAAATAAAGTTGATGTGTCAGCATTTAATGAAAAATCAGATTATACTTTTACGTATCGAAAAGACGGTTCAGTACTTGTTTCTAAAAATGGTACAGCAATTGGTTATACAACAGTAGAAAATGCTAACAAAGTTACAGGAGGAAAATTTGTAGGAAATACAAATCCATCAAATAATTATGCTGGTGGAAATGATAATGATCGATTTAATAATTCAACTAACTTAACAAATCAAGGATATCCAAACTCAGCTTCAGAACAAACAACAACTGGAGGAACAAATAATGTCAATGCAACAAATAATTATGCTGGTGGAAATGATAGTGATCGATTTAATAATTCAACTAACTTAACAAATCAAGGATATCCAAATTCAGTTTCAGAACAAACAACAACTGGAGGAACAAATAATGTCAATGCAACAAATAATTATGCTGGTGGAAATGATAGTGATCGATTTAATAATTCAACTAACTTAACAAATCAAGGATATCCAAATTCAGTTTCAGAACAAACAACAACTGGAGGAATAAATAATGTTAATGCAACAAATAATTATGCTGGTGGAGATAATAGTAATCGATTTAATAATTACAGCAATTTAGTGGACCAAGGGTTTGAAACAGCAACAGAAATACCAAACAAATATCATGGATTATCGGAAAAATTTACTGCTTCAAATGGTTTAAAACCAAATGATACATATCCAAGTATTAATGAATGGAAAGAAAATAACTAATATAGAAATGAGGGAACAAAATGTCTGATATCAATATAAAAGTTAAAATAGAAGAATTAAATTCAAAAGCAAATGAATTAGAAAAAAATTATGAAACAATGATTCGAATTGCTCAAAGTAATGTACAAATTATAGATAATTTAATTGCAGAAGGATTTCAAGGTGGAGGTGCTCAAGCCTATCGTCAAAAATTTGAATCCTGGCAAGAAGCAATTAACAAAAAATCAAACTCAGTGAATGAAATTGCAAGTGCATTAAAAAAAGTTTCATCTAATTTTGAAAATGCACAAAGTGAAAATGCTTCAGCAATTAGTCAATTACCAATATAATAATAGAAAGGAATTATTATGAATCAAAATCAAATTTTAGTAAACAATGGAGCGATTGAGAATGCTCATAATGCTTTTAAAAATAATATTGAGGAATTACAATCATCTTTAGACAATGTTGCGAATACAATTAGCTATGTGAGAGACAATCAAATATATCAATCCGAAACAGCAAACAATTTTTATTCTGAATTTGAAACGTTTAAAAGTAGTTTTCCAGAATATATTAACGATTTAGAAAATTTTAATAATTTTTTAAAGAAAGTATTAGCAGAATGGGGAGCAGAAACTTCTTCTGCAGCAAGTGCTATTCAATCTGCGAAAGAAGATTTAGCAAGTGCTACGATTCCATTTAACCAATAAAAAATGTTGAAATCAATCAACATTTTTTTTAAATTCCAATAAAGATTCAATTATCATATTCAAGTTTTCTTTTTTAATTTTACTTGAAGCTGCTGTATCATGACCTTTTCCTCCGAAAAATTCAGCTACTTCTCTTACATTAATATTTTCATTTATACTCCGATACGATATAGTTTCTTTTTCCAAAACTATCATAATTAAAAAATCAATAGGATATTTTATATCGCGTAAATATTGAGTAAGATCATTTCGGTATTCATAATCAATAAAAACAATACCTGCTTTTTTTGATAATATTTCTTTAACATAAATATGTTGTGAATAAGTCTTAACTTTTTTATTAATTTTTTGAATTTGATTTTGAATAAAAGAACATTCTTCTTCATTAAAAGAAAATGTATCGGTTTTATATTTTTGTAGTTTTTCATACATAAAATTTATATAGTTTTCAATACCAATTGCGTCAAAAAGAAGAGACAATTCATGTGGTTTTTCATCCTGATATTTATTTTTCCATTCCCATGTATCATATCTTCTAGTTAATTCAACAAAGTTTTCAATACATTTTTCTTGGAAAGAAAAATACCCTTCTTTTTTTAAATATTCATAAAATAAACTTGTCCCAGAACATTTTCCCTTTTCATTTTGAATATTAAGAAAAGCAAAATCATACTTATCTTGATAGGAAAGAAAAGATTCATGATGGTCAAAAATAAATACTTTTCCTTTTAATTTTTTATCTTTTGCAATAAGAGAAAGGAAAGGGTCTTCCAGCCATAAATCAGTAATATAGATACGATCATATTGATAAATTTTATGATTAGAAAAAAAATCATTTACTTTTTCTTGTAATTCAAATGTTTCACAAAGAATATACGTTACTTTTTTAAAAGCTAATTTTGCTAAAATTACACTTCCGAGTCCATCAATATCGCTAATATGCGTAAATAATAATACATTCATAATCTTCACCATAAAAAATTATAACATAAATTATCGCTATCATTTTAAAATATGATAAACTATAAAAAGTGAGAATTATGAATATAGATTTAGAACAGATTGTAAAACCATTATTAAAGTGGTTCCAAAAAGAAAAAAGAGATTTACCATGGAGAAAAACGAATGATTCTTATCGAATTTGGATCTCAGAAATTATGTTACAACAAACTCGAGTGGAAGCAGTAAAAGAATATTACAAACGATTTTTAGATGAGCTTCCGACCTTAAAAGAACTAGCAATGGTAGAAGAAGATCAATTATTAAAATTATGGCAAGGATTAGGTTATTACAGTAGAGCAAGAAATTTACATAAATGTGCAAAAATATTAATAGAGCAAGGTAAAACAGAATTGCCTAGAGATTACGAAAAATTAAAAAAATTACCAGGAATAGGACCATATGCAGCAGCTTCTATTGGCTCAATCGCTTATCAATTAAAAACTCCTGCTATTGATGGAAATGTATTACGTGTTATGACAAGGATTCATGAAGATAGTCGAGATATCATGAAACAAAAAGTAAGAGAAGAGTATTTTTTAAAACTATCTAAAATAATGCCCAATAACACAAGGGATTTTACAGAAAGCTTGATGGAATTAGGAGCGCTGATTTGTCTACCAAATGGGTTCCCATTATGTCAATCTTGTCCTCTTTCTTTTATCTGTCAAAGTTATAAAAATCAAACAATGTTACAGTATCCAGTAAAGAAAAAAATAGAAAAAAGAAAAAGAGAAGAAAAAACAATATTGATTTTAGAATATAAAGATAAGATAGCAATTCAAAAAAGACCAGACAATGGACTGCTTGCTTCTTTATATGAATTTGAATCTATTAATGAAAAATTATCATTAGAAGAATTAAAAAAATACTTAAATCAAAAAAAAATAAAAATTATGAATATTAAACAACTAAAAGAAGCCAAACATATTTTTTCTCATTTAGAATGGCATATGGTTGGTTATCATATAATCTGTAAAATTTTACCAGAAAAAGAATATTTATGGGTAACAAAAGAAGAATTAGAAACGAAATATTCTCTTCCTACAGCCATTATGATTTATGCCAAAGATTTAAAAAAGTGACAAAAAACTACGCATAGAATTCATTTTCACATAAACAATAATAGGAGGTGAAAATATGCGTAAAGGAATAGATGTATCAAAATATCAAGGAACAATTAATTGGGATTTAGCTAAAAATCATATTGACTTTGCTATTATTCGTTGTGGATATGGCAATAATATCGTAAGTCAAGATGACCCATTGTTTGAAAGAAATGTAGAAGAGTGTACAAGACTTAACATTCCTTATGGAACATATCTTTACAGTTATGCTACCAATCTTAATATGGCTCAAAGTGAAGTGGAGCATACTTTACGTTTAATTCGAGACAAAAAATTAGAATATCCAGTATTTTTAGATGTAGAAGATAGAAGTCAACTTATTTTGCCAAAGGAAAAATTAGTAGAACTTGTAAAATATTACTGTGAAAAAATAGAGGAAGCTGGATATTATGTAGGAATTTATGCAAGTCTATCTGTTTTAAATGGAATTTTAAATTCAGAAGAATTAGCACCTTATGATAAATGGGTTGCAGAGTGGGGAAGTAATTTTAATTATCGAGGAAGAAGTGGAATGTGGCAATATACTGATGATGAACGGATACCTGGTATTGATACAAGAGTAGATGGAGATAAAGCCTTTTATGATTATCCAGAAATTATTCGAAAAAATGGTTTGAATCATTTAGAACCATATGAACCACCAAAACCGCCAGAAACCGTTGAACTAAAATACAAGGTTGGAGAAAAATTATTTTTAAATGGACCACTTTATAAAGAGGAAAATGCTCAAGAAACAATAAGAGAATATTGTAATCAAGAAGTAGTAATAACAAAGGCAAATAATTTGAAAGGAATTGAAGCTCCTTATGAGTTGAATATCAAAGGATTTGCAAAGGAAATGGATTTAACAGAAGAAAGGAAAAATAGAAATTGTGTTTGTTTTGCTATTATAAATTGGTTAAAAAGAATTTTTAAAGGAACAAATTAAAGTTCCTTTTTATGTGATAAAAAAATGGTATAATGTTATAGGTGATAAAAATGAAAATGCCTCCGAAAGTTAAAATATATGAAGCATTTAGTGCTATAGCAGATGAAAGAATTAAAATAAATAAAAATTCGGCAATTGTAAAATCTTCTGATTATAAAAAAGAATATCAAATTTTTTGGAATGATTTTGAAATTTCATCAAATGATAATGCGACTTTTTGGCAAGGATATCCGGGATATCCAGTAATAGCAGTATGGTTAGAATTATCTCTTATTCCATATGATAAAAAAATAATAAAGTATTTTAAAAATATTAATTGGCATGAAATAAATGAAAAAAATAAAAGAAATTATGACAAAGGAATTAATGATTTATTAACTAAATTTATGGAAAGTGGAGTAAATATACAAGAAATCAAACAAGAAGTAGATAATATATATCTTAAAATAGAAACATTGCAATATAAAATCATTCGAAAGCTAAGTACACAAAAATAGTCCCATTACATATATTATTATAAAGTAGGTGCAATATGGAAAAAGAATATCTTGATGTTTTAGATCAATATGGCAATCGAACTGGAATAGTAAAAACAAGAGAAAATGTTCATCAAAGTGGCGATTTTCATCGAGTTGTTCATACTTGGATTTTTAATGATAAATATGAAATACTTTTACAAAAAAGAAGTCAACAAAAAGAAAATCATCCTGGATGCTGGGATATATCAAGTGCAGGTCATGTACATGCTTTAGAAAGCTCATTAGATGCATTAAAAAGAGAAGCAAAAGAAGAACTTGGAATTAATCTTGATCCAAAGAATGCTCAGTTTATTACTACAATCAAACGAATAAAAAATCCTTTAAACCAAGAACTAGCAGACATATTTTTATACAAAATGCAGGGGAATGAAGTATTTCATTTCAATGATAATGAAGTTGAAGATGCAAAATATTTTAGTATTGCACAAATTAAAATGTTTTTACAAAATCTTGACTCTAAAGTAGTATTTAGAGAAGAATATCCAATAATATTTCAAAAAATAGAACAAGAAAAAAACTTGCAATTATAATTACTTTTTGATATATTATTTTTGCATATGCAGGTGTAGTACAATGGTTAGTATACGACCTTGCCAAGGTTGAGATGGCGGTTCGATCCCGCTCACTTGCTCCAA
>CAOKKL010000017.1 GCA_948469065.1 uncultured Mycoplasmatota bacterium
TATATTATGACATAGTCAGTTATAAACGAACATATCAATGTGAACTATTCATAACATACATTCTAGTCATGTGGAATGTGTATGTGTGTTAAATAGGCGATAAAAGGATAGATTAGAAAAATGGTGAAAAAGCAATCAAACAAACAAATATTCGATTTAAAGATGAAAATATAAAATAATATTTTGTTAATGATGAAGTGTTCGAACTTGGGAAAATTACTTTAAAAGTTGAAAATAGAAATAAATATATATGATAAAGAAAGAATGCTAAAGAGTAGTTAGAAAGAAAACAAAACTTCTATTCGATTATTACAAAGAAATAATATCTAGTTATAGGAAGATAGTAAATACTCTTGATTCATTTAAAATATCTAAATGCTTTTCATATTACAAAAATGAAGATACTCTACATAGTAGAATATAAAGTAAGATATATTGAATGTGAATAAGAGAAAATAAGGCAAGAATATTTGAAACATGATTTAATAAGTAAATGTATGAGCTTATTAAAATTCTAAATTAATTTTGTTACTAAATAACGAATGTTATTTTATTTATTGATTTTTTCAGATAAATATTATAAAATAAAAAAATGTTTTTCGTTTTTTGGAGTGATGAAAATGGCTAGAACTACAGTTTTTCAAGAAGAAATGTTTTTAGAAAAAGCTTTGTTATTTATTCAAGAAGAAGGAATTGAATCTTTAAATGTAAGAAGTTTATGTGATTATATTGGATGTTCTACCCAACCTTTGTTTAAAAATTTTATCAATATGGATGAATTTAAAAAAATTCTTAAGAATTATTTATTTCAATATTATCAGAAATTTATTGATGAGGTTGTTGAAAAAGGGGATTATTTGTTTACCAAAAGTTTAGCATATTGTTTGTTTGCTCAAGAAGAACCAAATTTATTTAAAGCAATTTTTATGTTTGAAAAACACACTTCTATTCTAGATTTGGAAGAGTTATCTTTTTTTTCGAAACAATATAAATGTACGAAAAAAGCGGCAGAACGAATTTTTTTAGATGTTCAACTCTATACGCATGGTCTTGCCTGTCAAATTGCTTGTAAAGAGATTATAGTAACAGAACGTGAAATAAAAAAACTTCTTAATAATATGATTAAGAAATTTATCAAATAAAAAAAATTTTTATAATAAGTTTTTTCTTTTTAAAATGATGGTTAAAATAAAAGAAATAAGAAAAGCCAGTAATATGATGAAAAGAAATGAATGAGGATTATTTTGAAAATCTCCTAAGAAAATATTCATTCCTAAAAAGGAAGAAATCATGGTAGGAATAGATATTATTAAAGTGATTGAAGTTAAAAATTTCATGACATCATTTAAATTATTAGAAATAATAGAACTATAAGTAGCCATTGTATTTTCTAAAATGTCTCGATAAGTTTTAGCCATTTCTATACCTTGACGAATTTCAATTTCTACATCTTTTAATAATTCCAAATCATCTTTTATTAAATCTTTATTATTTTCAATTCTTTCCAAAACAGAACGGTTCCCTTGTAAAGCCGTTGTAAAATATAATAAACTTTTTTGTAATGTAAGCATTTGTTCTAAATCTTTATTACTTGTTGATTTAATTAAAGTTTTTTCTTTTTTTAAAATATCATTTTGAATTTCGTTTAAATATTTTAAATAATATTCTACACTTTTGCCGATAATTTTAATGGGAAAACTATTTTTGTTTTGAAAAGATAAATTTGTGATATTTCCATGTTTAATATCTTTTAATAGTGGATGAGAATTGACAGAAACAGTTAAAATACCATTTTCATGAATGAAAATTCCTAATGGTAAAACTCGATATTTCTTTTTTTCACTGGAGTGAATAACATAGGGAATACTTATGATATAAAATATTCCAAATTCTTCTGTTTCAATATGAGGAAGTTCAAAACGATCGAGTGCTTTTTGAATGGAATCGGTTTCTATGTTCCATTTTTTACTCATATTACTAATTTCTTCTTCAGTTGGATTATTCAAATGAATCCAATTGTTTTTTGTTATTTTTTTTCTTTCAATGATTTGGTTATTTTTAATTTCAAATATTTTTCTCATTCTATCACCTTTTTTATTTTAACATACTTTGATTATTGTTTGTTTCTTTCTTTCACTATGATATAATGAAAGAATAAAAGAGTATTATGCAAAGATTATCTAGTCTTTGAAAATTTTCTTATTTTAAAATTTAAATTATAGTTTGTTAATTTTTTAATTATTAACAAAAGGTCTTATTTAAGATTAGGAGGAATTTATGGAATTATTAGATACTTATGATGAATTTGGAAATTATTTAGGGACAGAAGATCGAAAGATTGTTCATCAAAATGCCTTATGGCATAAAACAGTTCATTGTTGGTTATATGACCAATTAGGTAATGTTTTTTTTCAAATACGAGAAGATAGTAAAACGCTTTACACTACCGCTTCAGGTCATTTAAAAGCTGGAGAATCGATTCGTGAAGGTTTTGCTCGGGAAATTTTTGAAGAAATTGGTATTTCGATTGAAGCTAGTGATGCAAATCTAGTAGGAGTAGTACCCTTTGTCATGGATAAACCTATGAAAGATGGGAGTATTTTTCGTGATCGAGTATTTGCAAATGTTTATGTAGATTTATATGAAGGAAATTATCATGATTTTCATTTTGATCAAAATGAAGTTGTAGGTTTGGTGCTTGTAAATGCTAAAGAAGCATTACATTTATTCGAAAATGAAAAAGGCACCATTCAGGGTAAGGTTATTACTGAAAATGAAATAGTAGAGCGTAACATTGATTTTCAGGAATTTTTAGTGAACGAACATGAAACAGCGCTTCAGAAATATGGAGAAATTTTGAAAAAAGTAATAGAATTAACAGAAAATGAAAATTAATTTTGTTAAAAGATTATAAAAAAGAGATACCTATGAATTTATCCAAAAAAAAAGATTAAAATTTCAGCAATCTTTTTTTCTAATTAAATGGGATAATTCTTCAACGATTAATTCTTTTTCAAATTCAAAAAATTGACTTTGTTCTAAAATAGCTTCTACAAGATTTTCTGCTCGATTTTCTTTGATGGAATTAAAATATTTAAAAAATCTCAATACTTTTAATCGTGAAATAATATGACCTCCAATAAAATATCTAATTTTGTCAACAGCAAAATTTTTATCTAACCATATGATTTCTTCTTCGTTTTCTATATTTTCAATATCAAAAGGAGATAGATTATTGAATGAATCTGACCTTTGATTTTCTTCTGTCAATGGAAAAAATCTATTTTCAATTAATCGATCCACTTCATTAAAATAATTTAGATTATAAAACACAATCTGGCCACAATGATATAATTTTATTAACTTTAAAATTTTCTGAAATAATTCTGTTTCTTTGAATAAAAGATCACTTTGCCAAAAAAATTTAAGATTCATTTGATTTTCTAAGATTAATTTTTTATTCGCCAGATAGCGTTGAAAGTATTCTGGATATAATATCCAGTAAAAATTTTTTACATATTCGGGTGTTAAATTCCTTTTTCTGATTTCTTTTTTAAGATTGATTAAAGTAGTATCAGTTGAATAAAGAAGAATTTCAACAAATTTAGGATGATTAATGTTTTAATAATTGTTCGAAAGATTCGAAAGATTTTGATTTTTTTAATGTATCAATTTCTTCTGGATTTAACAAAGTAATATTATATCCAAAATCTAAAAAAAGATTAATAAAAGGATCTGGAAATTGTTCTTTTAAATCTTTCAATATTTTTTTCTTGTCTTCTATTATTTTTTTATTGTGCGTTATTAACTTTTCTCTAAACTCTTCTTCTAATTCTGGAAGCAGATTAAAAATCGAAAAGATGGCTTCCCAAGGTATAAATTGCTCTTTCATTGTTATTAATAATAAATCCATTTTTTTTCTCAAAATCTTTATCTGGTTTTCTCTTTTCTTTTGCATTTTTATTTCTTTCGTTCTTTTATCATTTTCTTGTTTAACTAAAGAATTTAATTCTGAAATTTTTTGATTTATTGGTTTCAAAAAATTTGTATTATTTCTTTTTTTTGTATACAATTGTAATCCATAGTATAATTGGTCTTTTACTTCCGTAGGTTCAACTATTTCACATTGAAAGGAAAATTCTAAAAAATTTTGACAGTCTTTTAAATGTTCTTTGGATAATTTATTAAAAAGTGTAATGAGAGAAGTTGGAATCGCTTGGTTTTTATTTAAATTTATCCAAAAGTTAAGAAAAACAATGGTGAATTTAGAAATTAAAAAAATTTCTTCCATTTGATTGATTTCTTCTTTTGAACTATATGATACTTGAAAAGCTTTCATAAATAACAGGATAGATTTTTTTACGGATTGAAACCAGGACTTATTTTCTTTTTCTTTTGGTTTATATTTTATACTTAATGTTTGTAAGTATTTTAGAATGTTATTTTCTTTCGCTATTCTAATCAATTGAAAAAATCGTAAAAGCTCTTCTTTTTCATTTATTACATGAAATCCTTTCATAATTTCATCAATTTCTGTTTCTATACATGGTTGTTCATTCATTTCTGCTAATAAAATTAAATATTTTGCAAAATTTTCAGGTATGGAATCATTACGATTTTGTATTTCTTTTTTTAAATGTTGAATTTCATTTAATTTCATTTGATTGATTGATTCGGCGCAATTGCCTTGCATTGATATCATCTCGTTTCTTTGTTAATAATGTAAAAATAGAAGTTTCAATTCTTTTTTGTTCTTCTAAATAAAAGGAACTATTTACGAGCAATTTTATTTTTGGTTCCCATTCATTTAGTTTTTTTTCTAATCTATTTAAAGTATTTTTATAATTATTATCCGTATATACTTTTTTGATAAAGCAAGAAGCAATCAGATAAATATTTTCTTGTATTTGTCGGAATATGATTCTGGCCTTTTGATAACGAACTTCTAACAAATTTATTGTATATAAATTTTTGAAACCTTTGAAACTTCCATTTTGAATTGATTTTAATAATAATTCAAACAGTTCTTTTTGTTCGTCTGGAATTTTATTTAATTCATCATAAGGTGTTACACGACCAGTTTCTGTTTGCAAAAAAATTAATTTATTTTCCTTTTTTTCAGGTATTTCAATTGGTTCTTTTAAAGCTTTATAATTTATAATCCATTGAATTAATTCTAAAATGCTTTTTATTTCAACTTGGCAAAAGATTTTTTCGTTTTTATTTGATGAACATTTGGCCATTTCGTTCATTTCAAGTGCATTTTGATAAAGAATACGAATAATTTCATCTTTTATGTCTTGAAGAAACAATTGATTTTGAAAAAAATAACTTAATTGCTCTTTATCAAAAATATTAATCCCATTTAAATTAATTTGTCGTTTCGTTTTCTTTTTTTCTGATATTTTGGGATTTAAAGTTACTATATTTTCTTTTTGCTTTGTTTGTTGGCGTTTTTGATAAATATGAATTTCATTCATTAAATCTTGATAATCTTTTTCTAATTTTTTATACTGAGAAAAAGAGTTTACCTTTTTTTCTTGTGACAGAGATTGGTCCATATGAAATTAGTTCCTTTCTAAATCAAGAAAATTAGGATTATTCTATCAAAAATATTGTAAATTTTCAATAGAGGTGCATTCAAAATGAAAAAAGAATTATTAAGTCCAGCAGGTAATTTCGAATCGTTAAAAATGGCTGTGATTCATGGGGCAGATGCGGTTTATGTAGGGGGAAAAAAGTTTGGAGCTAGAGCGTTTGCATCTAATTTTTCAGAAGAAGAGATGCTAGAAGCTATTTTTTATTGTCATTTATATGGCGTAAAAATTTATGTTACCGTTAATACTATGATTTATGAATCAGAATTAGATGATGTTTTAAACTATCTTTCTTTTTTATATCGTAATCATGTTGATGCTATTATTTTGGCCGATTTTGGGTTGATGAAATTATGCCATGAATGTTTTCCAGATTTGGAAATCCATGCGTCTACGCAAGCACATACTCATAATATCGAACAAATAAAACTCTTAGAACAACTTGGTGTAAAACGAGTAGTATTAGCAAGAGAATTATCTTTGAATGAAATAAAACAATTTCCTAGGACAATGGAATATGAAGTATTTATACATGGAGCTTTGTGTATTTCTTATTCTGGTCAGTGTTTGTTTTCTTCTCTTTTAATGAATCGAAGTGGAAATCGTGGCTCTTGTGCACAAATTTGTCGTTTACCTTTTACGCTTTATCAAAAGGGACAAGCTATCAAAACGGATGGAGATTATTTACTTTCCACGAAAGATTTAAATACATCGACGATTTTTTCAAAGCTTCTTTCTTCTAATGTGACTAGTTTTAAAATTGAAGGAAGGATGAAAAGTCCCGCTTATGTGGGATATATTACTAGTATGTATCGTACGTTAATGGATGATTTTCAAAGTAGGGGAATTTGTTGTGCTACTTCTAAGATGAATCAAAAAGCTTCTATTTTATTTGGAAGAGGTTTTACAGAAGGAAAACTAAATTTAAAAAACGATTTTGATTTTATGAATCAAACTACTAGTAATCATCAAGGTATTTTGCTTGGAAAAGTGATTTCTTTGACCAAACAAAAAATTAAAATCTTATTGAGTCAGGATTTACATCAAGAAGATGGGATTCGCTTTTTAGAAGAAGACAAAGGAATGATAGTCAATTTTCTTTATAACGAAAAAGGACTTTTCATATCCCATGCGAAAAAGGGAAGCGTTGTTTTGGTAGATAATAAAGTTCATGTCACAAAAAAATGTGTCGTTATGAAAACGATGGATAAAGTATTAGAAAAAGAGATATTGAATCAAAAAGAAACAAAAATTCCAATAAAGATGAAAGCAAATATTACCAAAATGGGAATCTCTTTATGGATAACAGATGAAACAAATGAAATCAATTTATTTCGAAAAATGGTGTCATGTGCTAAAAATTGTCCAACATCAAAAGAAAAAGTAATCAAACAATTAACGAAACTTGGGAATACGCCGTTTGTTGTAAAGAATTTGGAATTGGCTATGGATGAAAATTTGTTTCTTTCCATTTCTGATTTAAATCATTTTAGAAGAGATGCAATCGATTTATTCCTTCAAAAAAGACTGGAACGAAAAGAAGTTATTTTTGGAAAAGAAAATAGGCAAATTCCCACTTATCAATCTAATCTTGAAATTTATGCAACGGTTCGAAATGAAGAGCAATTAAAGTTTTTATTAAAATTTCCTTTTAAAGGAATTTATGTCGAGGATATTGATTTGTATCAAAAATATCAAAATGACATTTTAATATATCGTACGAATCGAGTAGAGCATAAAATCGAAAAGGAAAAGGTATCCTCTATTTTAGCAGGAGAATCGGGAAGCTTTATTTCTTATCTTTGTGAAAAAAGTACTGACTATTTTTTCAATGTAGCAAATCATGCAACGAGTGATGTATTGATCCAATATGGAGTGAAAAATATTTGTTTATCTCCAGAATTAAAGGGAGAAGAAATTAAAAAAATAGTGGAATGTTTTCCAAATGGCAATCCATTTGAAATACTTCTTTATGGAAGATTAGAAGTAATGGTTTTAAATCATTGCATTCTTAAAATGAATGTCAATCAAGAGAAAATATGTAAAGTTTGTAAAAAGAAAGATTGTTATACATTAAAAGATCGAAACGGAGCAGAATATCCTATTGTATTAGATAAAAATCATCATACGCATATCTTTTACCATAGTGTCAAAAATGATATTTCAAAATTGGAGGAATATTGTCAAATGGGAATTCATAAATTTCGATTAGAATTTTTTGATGAAACGAAAGAAGAAATGATGGAAATTTTAAAATCACTTCCTTTTCTTTTACATGTATAAAATGTAGAAAAAATGTCAATATAAGAAAGAAGATGTAAACTTCTTTCTTTTCTTTGTTATAATGAATCTAGGGAGGGATGTAGAATGAAACCGCCGATTGTTATGGACCATATTAAACCAGCTCATATTGAGTGTTCAAAAGATGATTTGGCACCAATCGTGATTATGCCTGGTGATCCTTTAAGAGCGCAATATATTGCTTTAAAATATTTAGAGGATGCAAAGTTAGTAAGTCGAGCAAGAAATATGTTTGCTTATACTGGTACCTATCAAGGAAAAAGGGTTAGTGTGATGGGATCTGGCATGGGAATGCCTTCTATGAGTATTTATGCTTTTGAATTATTCTATTTCTTTGGTGTGAAACGAATCATAAGAATAGGAACTTGTGGCGGACTAACACCAGAATTGAATGTCCCAGATATTATTTTAGCTACTGAAAGTTACAATGAAGGAAATTTTGCTTATTCTTACAATGGAGATCCAACGCATTTTGCATATCCTAGTAAGGAATTAAATAATAAAATTGTCCAAGTAGCAAAAGAAAAGGGTAAAAAATTATTTTTAGGACCAGTAATGACTACAGAACAATTTGGTTTTTATTCTGACAATGAACATGTCCTTTCGCGTGTTCCAAGCGAGACAAACATCATAGGAGAGGAAATGGAATCATTTGCGTTATTTCATATCGCTTCTAGTTTTGGTTTAGAGTCTGCTTGTATTTTAACGGTTGTCGATAGTAAATTTAAAGATACTTTTATGACAATCGAAGAAAGGGAAAAGTCTTTGGATGATATGATTTTGCTAGCACTGGATGCCGCAATATTAGATGAAAGACTTTAGATTAGTTTTAAAAACTAATCTTTTTTTTGATTGAAATGAGTATTACATACCTAAGATTCTAAAAATTTTAATTATTTGAGTGAAATAACTCAAAAAAAAAGATTTACTTTTTTAGATAATCATTTACTAAATCCGTAAATTCTTTTTGTATACTATTTAATTTATCTTCTGTCGTTGCTTCAAAACGAAGTGTTAAATTAGGACCAGTGTTACTTGCACGAATTAATCCCCAACCATCGGTAAAACTTACACGAACCCCATCTTTATCATTCCATTGATAATTTTTTTCTGTAACATAATTTTTGACTTTTTCTACAATTTCAAATTTTAATTCATTTGAACAAGGAATTTTGATTTCTGGAGTAGAAAGATAATTTTCAATACCATTTAATAAGTGTGAAAATTTTTGTTCCGTTTTTGATAAAATTTCTAAAATTCTTAAACCATCATAAATTCCACTACAGATTTCAATTCCTCGATCATTAAAGAAAAGATGACCAGATAATTCACCGCCGAGTGGAATATTTTTTTGTTTGGTACTACTTTCAGTATAGCTTGTACCAGTTCGTTCCATATAAGAAGACCCACCCAGTTTTTTTATTTCATCTTCCAAAGCTTTGGAACATTTTACATCATATAAAACCATTTTATTTTCAAAACTTTTCATCAAAGCGCGCGCAGCAATAATCATAATTTTATCTGCAGGTATAAAATTACTTTGCTCATCTACGAATCCTACGCGATCTCCATCTCCATCATAAGCAATTCCAATGTCTGCATGAACTTCTTGAACCTTTTCTTTTAGCATTTTTAAATTTTCTTCGACTGCTGGGTCGGGATGGTGATTGGGAAAGTTTCCATCATTTTCTTCGCAAATATAAGTAATATCTAAATTTGGAAATAATTCGTGACATTCTTTTACAACGGTTGTAGTAACTCCATTTCCGGGGTCAATTACAACTTTTAAATTTCTGGATCCCATATGGACATTTTCTTTCATATATTGTAAATAATCTTGTAAAATATTTCTTTTTTCGATCATGCCATGTCCTGATTTAAAATTTTCTTTTAAGGTATAATCTCGGAATTCATAGATCATTGTTCCACGTGCATTTGCCCATTCATCGAAAGAAAATTTAAAACCATTATCATCTTTTGGATTATGACTTGCTGTAACCATGATTCCATAGGCGTTATTTATATGTCTTGTATAATAGTGCATAGGAGTAGTAACCAAACCATAGTCAATGACATTACATCCACTATCTAATAATCCTTCGATTAAATTTTTATGAAGATTAGGACTTGAATTTCGGTTGTCATGACCTACTACACATTTGTTTTTTTTCAAAACTTCTTGTAAATAACTGCCATAGCTTTTTCCAATTTTATAAGCATCTTGTTCATTTATTTCATTAGGATAAGTTCCTCTAATATCATATTCTTTAAATATTGATTGATTCATTTCATCACTCTTTCTATTATTAAGTTTAACATAAGATTTTTATTTTAAAATAAGAAAAACATTTTATTTACAAATAGTTCTTTTTTTTCTATGTAATTCATATATAGGAGTAGAAAGGGTGAGAAAGTGAAAAGTATAATACCTTATACAAAAACGATTTCGTTTGGTTCCAAGATAGCAGAAATTACTAGTATGTCTTTGGAATATGAATTAGAAAAAAGCCAAGAGGATGTTCATGGAAATTTTATTATTTCCGGAGAGTATCGCAGTCATGAAGTGAGTGTGAATCGGGAACCTTTTTTACATAAACTTCCTTTTTCTATTGAAATAACGGACAAAATTGATTTAGATTCCATTCGATTTGAAATCACAGATTTTTCTTATGATGTTGTAAATGATGAAACGGTAGAAATTGATATTGAATTTTCGATTGAAGCGGATGAAATAAAAGAAGAAGTGATTGAGGAATTGATAGAAGAAAAAACTGAAGTAGAGGAAGAACGTAATCTTTTTACCAAAGTAGAAGATCCAATTTCTAATGTTATGGATTTAGTAGAAACAAAACCAGAAACCATATTAGAAACCCCAGAAGAATCTATTTTAGAAGAACGTGATGAAATAGTAGAAGAACAAGAAGAAAATCGTAATGAGAATATGAAAGAAAGTGAAGAAACTATTATTAATCATATCAATCCTGCCGATGATTCTTATGCAACTTATCATATTCATATTGTAAAAGAAGGAGAAAGCATTGAAACCATTTGTACTATGTATCAATCAAATTTAAATTTACTAACTGATTATAATGATTTTAATGAATTAAATACAGGAGATAAAATAATTATTCCAAAAGAAGATGAATAGATCATTTGAAATTTTAAAAGATGTTTATAAACCTTATCGTTATACGATAAAAGGAAAAGTAATGATATTAGAAACAACGAGTGGTAATTTTGTGGTAAAAACAAAAGAAAAGGATTTAAAAGAAGTTTATCAATATCTAAAAAGTCGTAGTTTTTATGAATTTCCGGATATTATAGATGATAGTAGAGAAGGAGTTCATGTTTTTCCTTATATTGAAGAAATTCAATCTCCAAAGGAACAAAAAGCACAAGATTTAGTGAATTCCATCGCGTCACTTCATCAAAAAACGACTTACTATAAAACCGTAAGTCAAGATACTTATCAAGAAATTTATGAAGCGATAGAATCTAATATTGTTTATTTAAAACAGTATTACGAAGGACTATTTGATCTTTGTTTTACCGAAATTTATATGTCCCCAAGTCATTATTTTTTGATGCGTAATCTTTCTAAAATTTTATCAAGTCTTGAGTTTTCCAAAAAAGAATTAGATGAATGGTTTTCCTTAGTAAAAGAAGAAAAAAAACAACGTGTTTGTTTTATTCATAATAATTTAGCTCTTGATCATTATTTAAAAAGTGATAAAGATTATTTTATCAGTTGGGATCATAGTAAAATTGATAGCCCGGTTTTAGATTTCGTTAAATTTTATCAAAAAGAATATTTTGATTTTGATTTTGATGGTTTATTTCAAATGTATCAATCGAAGTTTCCTTGGAATGAACATGAAAAAAAATTATTTTTTATTTTAATTTCTTTACCACAAAAGGTAAGTTTTACAAAATCAGAAATTGATAATTGTCATGATTTACGAAAGTGTTTGGATTATCTATACAAAACCGAGGAACTAATAAGGCCATACTATGCGATAGAGCAAACACAATAAAATTAAAATTTCTACAAATAATATAAAGATATTGAAACGAAATGGCAAAATTAATGTAATGATAACTTGATAAAAAATAAGTACACATAAAATTAATATAGCAAAGACAGTAAAGAAACCTCCAGGGCCTCTTTTACAAGGTCTTGGACAATGATTTGGATTCATAATATCACCTATTATTAGTTTATGAGGAACATATCAAATGAAATAGGTGACATGCCCAAGAAAATATCATTTTAAAAACAAATGATATTTTTTTTTGACTTTTTTTCTTGTAAGAAATTTCCAGTTAAAAACACAAACAATTGTTTGAAAAATAAATTTAATTATTGTATAATATTTTTGGTGAAAAAAATGGAGTTACAAGAAAAATTAAAAATTTTAGCAGATAGTGCCAAATATGATGCTTCTTGTTCTTCTAGTGGAAGTGTCAGAAAAAATCAAGATGGGATTGGTAATACTGCGGTATCAGGAATTTGTCATTCTTTTGCTTCGGATGGCAGATGTATTTCTCTTTTAAAAATACTTTTTACCAATTGTTGTATTTTTGATTGCAAATATTGTTTGAATAGAAGAAGTAATCATATTAAAAGAGCTATGTTTACTCCAGAAGAAGTATGTCATATTACTTTAAATTTTTATCGAAGAAATTATATTGAAGGGCTATTTTTAAGTTCGGGAATCGTAAAAAGTCCAGATTATACGATGGAACTTTTAATTCAAACGATTTCTTTATTACGACATAAATATCATTTTAATGGTTATATTCATGCAAAAGCCATTCCTGGCGCAAGTCAAAAATTAGTAAAAGAATTAGGTCATTATGTCGATCGTTTAAGTGCTAATATTGAATTACCTACAGAAAATGGATTAAAGCTTTTAGCACCAAATAAAAAGAGTGAAAATGTTGCTAATATTATGAATTATGTGGATAAAAATCGAAGTAAAAAATATGTACCAGCAGGTCAAAGTACCCAAATGATTATAGGAGCTACCAAAGAAAGTGATTTGGAAATTATGAACAAAAGTGCTAGTTTATATCGTTCTTTTCATTTAAAACGAGTTTTTTATTCTGCTTATGTTCCGGTCAATAAAGATTCCCATCTTCCAAGTATATCTTGTCCACCTCTTAAAAGAGAAAATAGACTATATCAAGCCGATTGGTTACTTCGTTTTTATCATTTTCAAGTAAAAGATTTATTGGACCAAAATAATCCAAATTTTAATACTCTTTTGGATCCCAAAACCGATTGGGCATTAAGACATTTGGATGAATTTCCAAAAGAAATTAATACTTGTACTTATTATGATTTGTTAAAAATTCCTGGTATTGGTGTAAAAAGTGCCAAACGAATTATTACATCTAGAAAACATTTTACGATTCATTTTGAGGATTTAAAAAAAATGGGTGTAGTTTTAAAAAGGGCAAAATATTTTACAAATAGCGAATGGTTTCAAAAAAATTGGATTGAAAATAATTTAGTTTGGGAATGTAGAGAAGAGAAAAGTAAAAATGTCACAGAGCAGTTGAGGTTATTTTAATGGATCGTATTTTTATTTATGAGGGTGATTATATTAGTCTTTTGAATACAATTTTTTATTTATTAAAAAATAATCTAAAGGCAGAAAATATTAAAACCGAAAATTATGTTCCTTCTTTTTTTGAAAACAAAATCCAACTTTTTATTCCTAAAAATGAGAACATCATGGAGCAAATGCTAAAAAGCTTTGGTATGTTTGTCATACGAGCTATGTATTATGTGTTTTTATCGAGCGAAGAAAACAAAGAACTGCTTTTGTATTATTTTACTTATTATGCTTTGCAATATCGAAAAAATATTTTGTATCAAAGAAATTTAAAATGTGTAAGAGAAGTATTAAGAATTTCTAATTATGTCAATCATGAAAATCATAAAATGAAAGGATTTTTACGTTTTCGTGAATTAAAAAATCACCTTTTGTATGCAAAAATGGCTCCGACTAATAATATTTTATTTCTATTATCTTGTCATTTTTCGAAACGATTAAAAAATGAATTTTGGATTATAAAAGATGTAAAACGAAAAATAATAAGTATATATGATAAAAAAAAATTTGTTATTTTATCGGAAGACGAATTTTTCATAAATTTAGAAAAAGAAAGTGATAACGAAAAAGAAATGGAAAATTTATGGCGTACTTTTTATCAAACAATAGGAATTCAAGAAAGAAAAAACGATCGTTGTCGTAGAAATTTTATGCCAAAAAAATATTGGAAATACATTACAGAAATGAGTGAAGAATTATGAAAAAAGTGATTAGTGGACAAGAATTACAAGAAAAAATTGAAGAAAGTATTCAGTTATTATGTAATACCGTCAAGCAAACCTTAGGACCCATTGGACAAAATGTGATTATTGATCACTCCAGTTATTCTCCTTTTATAACAAATGATGGAGTAACGATTGCTAAAAATATTGAAAGTGAAGATGAAATCATTGGAAGCATTTTAGAAATTGCGAAAGAAGCTTCCATTAAAACAAATGATATGGTGGGAGATGGAACCACAACAACTCTTGTTTTATTACAAAGTCTATTTATGGAAAGTAAAGCGGTTATCAACGAGGGAATGCCACCTATGATTTTAAAAAAAGAATTAGAAAAATCATTAGAAACAATTTTAAAATTACTACAAAATAAAATCCTAGAACCTACAGAAGAACGAATCAAAGATATGGCCATGATAGCAGCAAATGATGTTAAATTAGGTATGCTAGCTTATGACGTACTAAAAAAAGTAAAATCTTTCTCTTCTGTTACAATTAGTGAAATTCCAGAAGATAAAATAGAAGTAACTTATTTAAAAGGATATCGTTTTTCTTCCCAATTAGCATCTTTTCATTTTTTAAAAGGAAATACTACGCTACAGTTTCATAATGCTTTTTTACTCTTATTTCATGAAACTTTACAAGATGTTGAAAGTATTAGCTTGCTTTTAAATGAAGTTTTAAAAGAAAAAAAAGAATTTGTTATTATTGCTAATGATTTTGAAGATTATTTTGTCCAACAAATATTAGCTATATCAAAACAAGAAAATTTATCTTGTGCATTAATTAAAATTTTAGAATATGGTTTCAAAACAAATCAAGTTTTAAAAGATATTGAAACAATTACTCATGCAAAAATCATTGAAAGTAAAAATTATATGACAGGTTCAGAAATTGGAATCATTAAAACTATTACCATTGATAAAAATCAAACAAAAATAGATTTTGTACCAGATAATAAGATAAAAAAATATATCGCTTCTATCAAACAAGAAGCCAAAAAAGTAGAAGAGGAGTTCGATGTTTCTTTCTATCAAAAAAGAATTGCCATGTTTACTCACGGGATAGCTCAAATTCATCTTGGCGCTCCAACAAAAATTGAATGTATAGAAAAAAGAATGCGTTTGGAAGACGCTCTTTGTGCAACTTCTGTTTCAAAAAAAGGATTATTACCAGGTGGAGGAATTGCTTTTTTACAAATAATAGATGAGTTAGATTTAAAAAAAGAATCTAATCGAATATGGAAAAAAGCATTAAAAAGTCCTTGGGAACAAATTCTTTCTAATGCTGGAATGAATCATTTGAAATTAGAAGAAAAAATAAAAAAAGAAAAATATAATATGATTTATAATGTCTTAACAGAAGAATGGGAAAAAATAAGTCATACCAAAGTTCTCGATTCTTATTTAGTAATGTCAAATGCACTCATAAATGCTTGTTCCATTGTAAGTATGTTACTTACCACTACAAGTTTAATTGTTAATGAATATAAAAATGAAATGCAAAAAGAAAATGAGTATACACAATGGTAAAAAGATTTTTCATTGATTAAAAATTGAATGATATTATTTCCAGCAAAAAAGTAACCAATATAAACTTAAAAGAAATGAAAGACAATAACAAATATTACTTCTTATGTCTTGTCAAAAATTTATAATGTTGTTATATTGTATGTAACAAAGAAAAATTACATACAATATAAAAGAAACCATTTTTTAATAATAGGAGAATTTTATGAAAAAAATAATTTTAGTAACAGGCATTGCCATATTATGTTTGTGTGGTACAAAAGTTTATGCAAATACTTTTCATCATTACAAAGAAATCAATGATAATAATAAAAATTGGAATTTAGTTTATGAAGATGAATTAGATAAGACAGAAACGAATTTATATCCTTGTCAATACCAAGACTGTACTATAAAAGAATCACATACCCATCTTGAAACAAATCATCCTAATTATGAATGTATGGAAAATTGTCCCAACTATTCTCATTGTAGAAATTCTCAAGGACATCATCATAGACATTAATAAAGTTTTGATATCGTAAGAATCTATTACAATTCGTAGTAGATTTTTATTTGCTATATAATAAAAATATAAAAACTATGATATAAGATAAAATTATGAAAAGTTTTTTTTAAAGAATTGAGTTTATTAAATGGAAAGTAAAAAAGAGATAAGGTATGAAATTTATAATTGAAATGTTTTTGATGAAAAAATCTTTAGAAGTGATAAAAAAATTGATGTGAAAGATTATAACAAATTTTTAAATGGAAACTTTGAAATGAATGATTCTCATTGAATAATTTGCGACAATCTTTTATAATGATACTAGGAGTGTAAGCTATGATGAATAAAAAGGGATTTGTATTTATTGAAACAATAGTTGTGATTGTCGTTTTAATTTCATCTTTATTATATTTATATTCTACTTTTGTGACATTATCCAATAATGAAAAAAGACGTATTACTTATGATGATATTGCTAATTTGTATCAAACCTATTCGATGAAAAAATATTTAGTAAGTCAACGCTTAGATCGCATTGCTTCTCATTTAGATTCTACGAATAGTAGTAGTAATGTTAATTTTATTATTCCTTTTGGATGTGGAAATACGGATATTTTTGATCATTATAAAAAAGAAGGATCATTTTGTGAAATTATGAGTCAAGAGTTACATGTTTCTAGTTTTTATCTTACGTATTATGACTTATCCGTTTTAAAAAATTGTGACAATTTCAATAGTGGACTTTGTAGTACTCTTTATAATGTAAGTCCTGAATTAGGCAATTATTTAAAAACGCTTGGAGGAGAAGGAGCAGACGGTTATCGATTAATCATCGAATATGCAAAAAATGAACAAGGAAATTCTTGTCATGATGAAGAGCATTGTATACATTATTTTTCTTCCATTAAAGTAGGTGAAGATTTATGAATAAACGCGGAATTACTTTAGTAGAGTTTATCGTTAGCATTGCCTTAATTTCAATTGTTTTATTATTTTTGTTCAATTTATTATTAGATGTTCAGTATTCTTCTAAAAATGGGGATTTTGCAATTGATAATCAATTAAATCGTGCCAGTATTTTAAGAAATGTTATGGATGATTTTAATAATTTGGGTTTGGTTGGATTATCAGAAGGCAATCAAAGTGAAAATCATTTGGAATTGATTTTTCATTTTCAAGATGGAAGTGAAAAAAAATTACAAGTAGAGGAAAAGAAAATAAAATATGGAGATGAAACTTGGAGTATGAAAAGTAAAAATTCTCATACCACTTATCAAGTTCGATGTATTCCCTATGAATATATTAGTAAGGATAATACTTGTAATGAAAGTGAATGTTCAGACTATTTTTCTATTCATTTTCAAATTCCAGTTATTATAAACAATAAAAATGAAAACATTATTGATGATTTGGATTTTTTCTATGTGGGAGAAAACAATGATATTAGTGACAATGCTTTTCCAGAAAAATCTTTTTTAGGTTATCAAAGTGCAACTTGTTATCATTAAAATAATAAGACAAATAAAATAGAAAATAGTACATGAAGGATGCGTCCTTTTAAAAATGGTAAATAAGAGATAGAAGTATCATGAATGATACTTTTTATTTGGGTATGAATGCTTAAGCCTCCGAATGAAATAAAACCAATGGCTAATATTTCTTTCCAAAATAATGAAAAATTATGAAGTGATAGTTGTTTTAAACCTTGAGTCATTTCTAAAAATCCACTCAATATATTTTGAATCCATAAATTATTTATTGTAAAAAGATTTGCAATCATATAATAAAAGGAAATGGTTCCTAAAATCATAAATAAGGTATCCATTGCTTTTTTTAAGGATTTACTTAAGGCTTTTCCAAAATCAATATTGCTTTTTTCTAATGTTATTTTTTGAAATTTTTGTTTTTCTTTCGGACGAAATATGATTCCAATTAAAATATTAACACTATAATGAATTAAAATAATTTTCCAGATACTAGTAGTATGATTTGGAAATAATATGGCTAGCATATTCATTAAAAATAAAGGATTTGAAAAAAATGTGAACGTTAAAAGAAAACTAGCTTCTTTTTCATTGATTAATTTTTCTTTCAAAAAACTTTTTAGTAAAAAAGCGCTGGAAGGAGTTCCGGAAATCAATGACATAATAAAAATAAAGACACCATTTGGAGAAGTTCTAAAAATTTTGGTAAAAATAGGTCCAAGTACATTGGCTAGATAATTTGGAAAATTGTATTGTATTAATAAATCACTTAAAACAAACATGGGAAATAAAGATGGAAATACTTGGGTTAACCAAAGTTCTACGGAAAAGATAATATTTTCTTTCACCCGCAGACTATTTTGTAAAATTAAAAGTAATAAAATTAGAATACCACATACCATGATAAAATTTTTTTTTGCTTTCTTCATAATTGCCTCTTTTTTTGATATAATATGTTAGGTGATTTTTTTGAACTCAATTAATAAAGTTTATGAAAAAATAAAAACATTCATGAAAGAAAATATTGTTTTTTTTCTTTCTGTTGTGGCCGTTATATTTATTTTTCAAGTAGAACTTCCTTATGTGATTTATACTCCTGGTGGCTCGATCGATTTAAATGAACGGATTGAAGTAGAAAATGGCTATGAAACAAAAGGCTCTTTATCCATGGCTTATGTATCTATGATAAAAGGGAATATTCCTTTTTTACTATTTTCTTATCTGATGCCAAATTGGGATATTGTACCAGAAAATGATATTAAATCGGAAGATGTTACTTTAGATGAAATGATAAGAGCAGATCAAATTTCTCTTTTGCAAGCTCAAAATAATGCAGTACTGTCGGCTTTTCATTATGCTGGTAAGGAAGTAAAAGTTAAAAATAAAATCAATCATATTATTTATATTAGCGATGAGGCGAAAACGGATTTAGAATTATTTGATGAATTAATTTCAATCAATGGAAAAGAAATTGATGAATTAAAAGATATTCAAAATTTGATTTCGAATTGCCAAGTAGGTGATCGGGTTGAAATTCAAGTAAAACGAGAAGAAGAATTTTATAAAAAAACAGCCGAAGTATATGCCATGGAAGACGGTTTAAAAATTGGAATTTCAATTGCAACAACTTATGAATATGAAACAGACCCTCATGTGGAAATTTTATCAAAATCCAGTGAGTCGGGTCCCAGTGGGGGTCTTATGATGGCTCTTTCCATTTATAATTCTTTGATTCCCGAAGATATTACCAAAGGAAAAAAGATTATTGGAACAGGAACGATTAATCAAGATGGCGTTGTGGGGGCAATTGGTGGTGTAAAATATAAACTTCTGGGTGCGGTCAAAAAGAAAGCAGACATTTTTCTCGTTCCCGAAGAAAATTATGATGAAGTAGTCAAAGTTAAAAAAGAAAAAAATTTAGAAATTCGAGTTATTTCGGTTCGTACGTTAAAACAAGCAGTCGAAGAAATTTCAAAGTAAAAAAGGTTGTGAAAAAAAATGAGAATTCATCATTTACGTTTTGATATATGGTTATGTTTGTGTATTGGAGTATTGGTAAGTCTTGGAACTGCCAAAATTGTAGAATTGGTTACACCAAAAATGTATGAAGAATACAGCGAGGAACATACAGTAGAAGATGGATTGGTTGGAGGAATTGCAGATTCTTCTGTCTATCCTGCTCAATCGATCGATGATTTATTAAGTCATGATACATTTACGGTTGTTTCAAAAGGAATTCAATATCGAAATCGTGGTGGAGGATACCATGGAAATTATTATTTTCAGGCACTTACTTTACCTTCTGGAGAGATTATTGCTGCGAAGATAAACGAAGAATCGGTTACACATACGAAAAGTGATATTTATACCGGCGATTCTATTTTGCCTGTTGGAAAAGTTGTTTATGAAGATTTAACAGAAGATACTTATTTTCTTCATCAAATTGAATACAAAGAAAAATTAACACGGACAGATTTTTATATTGATATGTTAGGAAATGGTGGAAAAATGAGTGAAGAAGATTATACAGAACTTCCTAAAATGATAGTTCAAGTTTTGACGGTTTTTCTCGTTTTTCCAATTACTCATATGGCGGGTTCAAAATTAGGCATTTTTCCATATTTTTTTGAACCAAGAGAAAAAAAAGAAAAATAGAAAAGGAAAGAGTAAAAGTGCTTTTCTTTTTTTCGTTTTATTCTCATTTGATATTACTTTAACTATTTCTAAGTGAAAAGATATTTGAGATAGACAAAAATACTCTTTATTGTCATTTTTTTGACATATTTTTTTTGCGATATGATTGACTTTCATGATATACTTTTTAAGGTGAATAATATGGCAAAATATGATGAGTCATCCATAAAGATATTAGAAGGTTTGGAAGCAGTAAGAAAACGACCTGGTATGTATATTGGTTCTACGGATAAACGGGGATTACATCATTTGATATGGGAAATCGTCGATAATTCTATGGACGAAGTCATTAATGGATATGGAGATACAATCAAAATTACACTCCATAAAGATGGCAGTATCACAATTATGGATAATGGACGAGGAGTTCCAACTGGAATGCATGCAAGTGGGAAAAGTACTCCTGAAGTAATTTATACGATTTTGCATGCAGGTGGAAAATTTGAAGAAGGCGGATACAAAGTCAGTGGAGGACTACATGGAGTTGGAGCAAGTGTTGTAAATGCACTTTCTAAATGGATGGATGTAACCATTTATAAAGATGGAAAAATTTGTAATATTCGATTTTCCAATGGTGGTATTGTAGAAATTCCATTAAAAGTGATTGGAGAAACTAAAAAAACAGGAACAATGGTGACTTTTTTACCGGATTATGAAATATTTAAAAATTGTAGCTTTTCTTATACAACGATTTGTGAAAGAATGCAAGAAAGTGCTTTTTTATTATCGGGATTAACCATTGAAGTAGTTGATGAAGAAGATAAAAAAGAAGCCAAATTTCATTATGAGAATGGCATTGTTAATTTTGTAGAATATATGAATGAAAATAAAAAAACACTTCATAATGTCATTCATTTTAATGGAATGAAAAATGGAATCGAAGTAGAAATTGCAATGCAATATTCTGAATCATTTCATGAAGATATTGAATCATTTGTTAATAATGTAAAAACTGGAGATGGAGGAACGCATGAAGTTGGATTTAAAACTGGAATTACGAAAGCTTTTAATGAATATGCGAAAAGCAATGGCATTTTAAAAAATGGTCAGAGTTTAGAAGGAACGGATGTAAGAGAAGGTCTTACGGCCGTCATTTCTTTAAAAATCCCAGAAAGTTTATTACAATTTGAAGGACAAACCAAAGGAAAACTTGGAACGCCAGAAGCAAGAAGTATTACCGATAATGTTACTTATGAACATTTAAAATTCTTTTTAGAAGAAAATAAAGAAATTTCTTTGATGATTTTAAATAAAGCGATTCAAAGTAAAAATGCTCGAGAAGCTGCTAGAAAAGCAAGAGAGCAAGTTCGTAAAGGAAATGGAAAAAATAGTAAAGAACGTGTTTTAAGTGAAAAATTAGCCAAAGCAACAGGAAAAAATTATGAAAAAAATGAACTGTTTTTAGTCGAAGGAGATAGTGCTGGTGGGTCGGCAAAACTTTATCGAAATCGTGAGACGCAAGCGATTTTACCACTTCGAGGTAAAGTATTAAATTGTGAGAAAGCAAGTCAAAATGATATTGCTAATAATGCCGAATTAAAACAAATCGAATATGCAATTGGTGCAGGACTCGGAAGTAATTTTGACCCTCGAGATAGCAATTATGGAAAAGTAATCATTATGACCGATGCCGATGTCGATGGAAGCCATATACAAATCCTTTTAATAACTTTCTTTTACCGCTTTATGCGTCCATTAATTGAAGAAGGAATGCTTTATATTGCGACACCACCTTTATATTCGATAAGTAATAATAAAGAAACGATTTATATAGCTGATGATGAAGAATTAGAAGTCATGAAGCAAAAAATGAAAGGAACTTATAAAATTCAAAGATTTAAAGGTTTAGGAGAAATGAATGCGGAAGAGCTTTATAAAACAACGATGGATCCAGAAAACCGGAGATTGATGCGTGTAAATCTTACCGATGCGGCTCTTGCTGAAAAAAGGATTCATGTGTTGATGGGAGAACATGTAGAACCAAGAAAAGAATGGATTAATGAAAATGTTGATTTTACTCTAGAAGATGATTTTCGTAAGTAAAAGAAATAGGTAAAGATTTAGGAAATATATTTCATGTAAATCATAATTTATTTGCATAAGAAATACACATAAATAAAAAAGAACATTCCATTTCTATGGGAATGTTGCCAATATTTTTGAATTTCACTTAAATCGAACTAGATTTGGGTGGTTTTTCTTTTTTGTTCAATGAAAGTGTCACAAATAAATTCACACGATTTAATTTTTCATTAAGAAGTTTTGCTTTTAATACGGAGTTTTAT
>CAOKKL010000018.1 GCA_948469065.1 uncultured Mycoplasmatota bacterium
AGAATCAATCAAATAGATTAATAATTTCTATAAGATTGATTATACGAGGAATGTGTATCAAATAAAAACTATTTTACACTAAAAGGCCTAAATGTACTATCTGAAAAGAATGGTGCTGGGAGTTCCGAAGATGCACTAATTCAATTAGATGAGTTTACATTAGAAAAAATTAAAAACCAAAAAATACCTGTTTTATATATTAAAGAAAGCGATAATCCACATTTTGAACCAAGAGATCACTTTGTAAGACTAAACAGTAATTTGAATCATTTAAAAAACAATTTTTATCGATGGAATGTTGCATATGACCAAAAAATTATCGAGGCAATAAAAAAAGTAGCATACAAATACGAAGAAGTCATATTTCCTAAAAATGATAAATGGATGAGAAATGAAATGTTTATTACTAATTTAGCATATGCCGAATATCAAAAAGAAAGTGAAAATTCAAAATTATTTATAAATAAAATGTATGTTGATAAATGGTTAAATGACTTTGAAACTCAAAAAAATAAGTTGATTGATAACCACGAAGAAAAAATCAAAGAGTTAAGAAATAACTATTTGAGTGCCATAAAAAAAATAGATTTATTCTTAGAAAAAATAGAAATATGGTTGACCGAAAAAAACTTAGAACTTTCACATATTTTTGTATCCAATAGTAGTAATCGTTTTTTTACAAATTATTATATTTTATATAAAATATTACATCAAATAGAAATCAGTGATTTAATACGTTACTCAAAAGAAATCGTAGAATTACTAAGACCTTTATATTTATTATTAAAAGATAGGACAACTTCCAATAAAGATAAAGAATTTTATTTAAAGAAAGTTCAAAATAGTATTAAAATTTATGATAAGAGTCAAAGATTAAAAAGTCTAGTTTAAAAAAAGGTTTTGAGTTACAATAATCTTGGAGGTTTCTATGAAGTATATAAAAGTAGTACAAGATGCTGACAAAAGAAGAATTATCAAACAAATGTGTAAAGAAAATACTTTCATGGAATGTAAAGTACTTGGATATCAAGAATTTATAAAAAAATTCTATTTTGATTACGATAAAAAAGCTATTTATTATCTTGCAGAAGCTTATAATACAACAAAAGAAATTGCAGAAATTTATTTAAAAAATATGTACTTATTAAATGAGACAGCAAAAGAAAATGATAAAATAGAATTTTTAAAGAAACTATATCAAGATTTAAAAAAACATAATTTAATTTTAGAAAATCCTTTATGGAAAGAACAAATAAAGAAAACAAAAATAGTTTTTTATCATATTACTCGGCAAGATTTGTTTTTTCAAAAACTAGTAAAAGATGTAAAAAAGAAAACTCTAGTGGAAATTCATAAGAAAGAAATAAAAGAAAAACAAGAAATATCATTGGTAGAATACGAAGATATGGAACAAGAAGTAATTGGTGTAATGAACCAAATTTGCAATCATTTAAAAAAAGGAATTGCAATTTCTAACATTTTTTTAACAAATTTAAATGAAGAATATCGAATTCTTTTAAAATGTTATAGTAAAATTTTTCATATTCCGTTTCAATTAAAAGAGTCTGATAACTATCTTTCTAATGAAATTGTATATACTTTTCTTCATTCTAAGAAAAGTATCAAAGAAACAATAATAGAATTAAAAGAAATATATAATACTACTGAAGAAAAAGAAATTATAAAAAAAATAATCGACATCAGTAATCAATATTTATTTATAAAAGATGATACAAAAAAAAGAATATGGATAAGAGAAGACCTAAAAAAGCAAACACCAAAAGAAGACAAAGAAGAAAATAGTATAAAAGAGATTTCCTTTTTAGAAGAAGAAATCGAAGAAGATTCTATACTTTATGTACTAGGAGTAAAAGAAGGTAATTTTCCAACAATTAACAAAGAAGAACAATTTTTTACAGATGCAGAATTATCTTCCTTACAATGGGAAACAACACAAGAAAAAAATGAATTGGAAAAATTATGTTATCAAACCAAATTAAAAACTTTATCTACTATTTTCTTCTCTTATCCAAAACAAGATGGAAAAATAAAGAATCGAGTATCTTGTGTTCTAAATGATTATTTGATTTTAAAAAATCATAACGAAGAATGGAGTCACTCTAATCTTTATAATCAATTAATGCTTGCTTCCAAAATGGATTATTTTAAAAAATATGGTGCAAAAGATTCAACTTATCCATTATTAAAATCAACTTACAAAACACTACCATATTGTACTTATAATAATCAATGGCAACCCTTTTTAGTGCAACCAAGTATCTCATTTTCGTATAGTTTAATTGACACTTTTTTTCATTGTCCATTTCGTTTTTATTTAACTTATCTTTTGAAAATAAAAAAAGAAGAAAACGATTATGATTTAAAAATCGGTAATTTTTGCCATATCTTATTAAAAGAAAGCTACGAAAAAAACTTTGACTTTGAAGAAAGCTTTAAAAAACATAGTCAAGAATTGCAACTAAGTTCTCCAAAAGAAAATTTTTTCCTAAACAAAAGAAAAGAAGATTTAAAACGAATTTTAAAAGTCTTAAAAAATCAAGAAAAAGAAAAAGATTTGGAAATACTTTCAGAAAAGAAAATTACTTTGGAGATTGAAAATGTTTCTTTCAGCGGTATTTTAGATAAAATATATTTAAAAAAACACAATGATAAAACCTTAATCAGTGTAATAGATTATAAAACAGGAAATCCAGATGTTACTTTTGATAATTTAATTTATGGCTTAAATTTACAATTGCCAATTTATCTTTTATTATTAAAACAACTTCCCTATAAAAACTTGAAAATAATAGGACTTTATTTACAAAAAATAATTCCATCCATTCCCATCCATGACAAAATTCATACTGAAGAAGAGCTATTAGAAAAAAAACTGATGCTTCAAGGATATTCTACAGATGAAGAAAATATATTAAAAATTTTTGATCCAACCTATGAAAACAGTAAATTAATTCAAGGATTAAAAATGAGTTCAAAAGGATTTTATCCTTATTCCAAAGTACTAAAAGAGGAAGAATTTGAAATAATTGAACAAATTACTTTAGAAAAAATAAAAGAAGCAATAGCAAAAATTAAGAATTCTTCCTTTTGGATTCATCCACTTAAGATTAACAATCAAGTAATTGGGTGTGAATATTGTCCTTATCAAGAAATCTGCTATCGAAAAGAAGAGAATATGAAATGTGTAAAAGAAGTAAAACAAAAAGAAATGCTAGGAGGTAATAAAAATGCCTACATGGACGAAGGAACAAAATGAAGCAATTACCAAAAGTGGAACTAATTTGATAATAAGTGCAGGAGCAGGTTCTGGAAAAACTGCTGTTTTATCACAAAGAGTAATGACAAAATTAAATCAAGGTATTCATATTAATGAATTGCTAATATTAACATTTACCAAAAAAGCAGCAGAAGAAATGAAAAATCGCATTCGTTCTAAAATTGAAAAACAAACCGAATTAAACCATGAATTAGCTTTACTTGACATATCATATATCACCACTTTTGACTCTTTTTGTCTATCCATTGTCAAAAAATATCATTATCAAATGAATTTGCCAAAGTCTCCAGAAATTACTGAAGAAACAATGATAGAATCTATGAAAAAAGAAATATTACGCTCTGTTTTCGATTCATTTTATGAAACAAAAGAAAAATCTTTTCTCAAAATGATAAATGAATATTGTGTAAAAAACGATACAGATATTTACGAAGATATACTGAATATTGTAAAAAAACTAGAAAATAACTTTACACAAAAAGAATTATTATTGAAATTTCCTGAAAAATTTTTACATGAAGAAAAAATAGAATTCATAATTCAAGAATATCTAAAGTTACTTTTAGAAGAACAAAAATATATAAAAGAAAAATTAAAAGAATTAGAAAAAATAGCTCCAAAAGAATATTTAGAAAAATGTAGCGCTAATCTAAAAGGAATTTTAAATGCCAAAACAATAGATGAACTAGTTTGCTATAAATCTTCTAAAATGCCATCGCTTCCAAGAAATTTAGATGAAGAAATTAAAATAAAAAAAGAAGAAGTTAACGAATTATTAAAAAATTTTATCAGTTTATTAGAATATGGTCCCGAAGATAAATTAAAACAAGATTTAAAACAAATGAATCCTACCATTCATGTAATATGTTCAATTATAAAAAAATATTTTATAGAACTAGAACAACGAAAAAAAGAACAAGAATATTTTGAATTTAATGATATTGCATATTACGCATTAAAATTAATAAAAGAAAATCCTGCGATATTAAATGAATTAAAACAAAGTTTTCAAGAAATTATGATTGATGAATATCAAGATACAAACGACATTCAAGAAGAATTAATAAAATTGATATCTAATCATAATCTTTATTTAGTTGGAGATATTAAACAAAGTATTTATCGCTTTCGAAATGCCAATCCATATTTATTTAAAAATAAATATGATAGTTATCGAAATCATATCGACGGAAATAAAATTGATTTAATTAAAAATTTTCGTTCTCGAGAGGAAGTTTTAAAAAATATTAATTTAATTTTTAATGTTTTGATGAAAGATGATTTAGGGGGAGCCGATTATGTTTTAGAACATCAAATGTCCTTTGGAAATACTGATTATATAGAAAAAGGTAATACTTCAGAAAATTATGAAATGGAAATAAACACTTACCCAGAAAAAAATGAACTGGGATTTACTAAAGAAGAAATTGAAATTTTTTTCATTGGTAATGATATCAAAAGAAAAATAAAAGAAGGTTATTTATTATTTGATAAAGATAACAATGAAATTCATCCGGCAACTTATAAAGATTTTGTAATTTTATTAGATAGAAGTAGTAGTTTTCCACTGTATAAAAAAATATTTCATTATTTAAATATTCCGATTAGTATTCAAAAAGAAGAAATATTAAATGATTCCATTTGTTTTTCGGTTTTAAAAAATCTTTTATATTTACTTCATTCTTATCATAAAAAAAGATTTTCAAAAGATTTTTCTTTCTATTTTACCTCAGTTGCAAGAAGTTTTCTTTTTCAATATAATGATAAAACCATTTATCAGTTGATAAAGGAAAAAAATTGGTTTCAAAATAAAATTTATGAAACTTTAAAAGATTTAATAAATCATATAACGTCTAAAACTTTAACTGAAATTATTAATGATGTTTATCAAAGTGTTCATATTTATGAAAAAATAATTTTAATAGGAAGTATAAAAGATAATATGACCATATTAACTCATATTGAAAAGTTAGCTTATCAATATGGTGAAAAAGGGCATAATTTAGAAGAATTTATTGCATTTTTAAATTTTATTCAAAACGAAAAGTTACCAATTCGATATGAAATAAATGAACAAGTAGAAAATAGTGTTACTTTAATGACAATTCATAAATCAAAAGGATTAGAATTTCCGATTTGTTATTTTGCAGGATTATATAAAGCATTTAATATTCAAGATATCAAAAATCGTATTTTATATGATAAAACATATGGTTTTTTTATCCCTCTAAAAAAAGAAGGTCTTTACTATCCTTTTTTAAAAGAATTAATAAAATATCAATTCCAAAGAGAAGAAATATCGGAGAAAATAAGATTATTTTATGTTGCATTAACAAGAGCGAAAGAAAAAATGATTTTTGTGCTTCCAAATAAAGAAAGTATTCAAGAAAAAAGATTAATTCATTCGAAGTCTTTTGCAGATTTTTTATATCAAATATGGTCTTTATTAAAAAATTATCAAAAAGATTTGAATATAGAAGAAATGAACTTAAACAAAGAATATTTATATGAAATAAAAAAAGAAGAAAAAGAATCTTTTGAAAATAAAAGAATAAGGGTAGAAGAAATTCAAATTCCAGAAAAAAAGAAAATAACGAAGAGATTTTCAAAAGAACAAATGAATTTATATACAGAAGAAAAAAGTAAAAATATTGAACTTGGAATAAAAGTACACGAATACTTAGAATGTATCGATTTTAAAAATCCAGATTATCAGTTTATTCCCAATCCTTTTATTCGAAAAAAAGTAAAACACTTCATAGAATCAGAATTGATTCAAAAAAATTTAAATGGAATCTTTTATAAAGAATATGAATTTATAAATAGTGATGAAGAAAAAGAACTTCATGGAATCATTGATTTATTGATTGAACAAGAAAAAGATATCATTCTTATTGACTATAAGTTAAATCATACAATGGATGAAGCCTATCGAAAACAATTAAATGGATATCGAGAATTCATAAATAAATTAACTAAGAAAAATATTCAAACCTATCTTTATTCCATCTTATCAGAAGAATTTGTAGTAATAGAAGAAACAGTAAGATAACGATTAATTATCTAGACAAGATTCTAAAAATGCTTGAAATATTTTTTTTGCATAATCATCTTTCCAAAACAGGGATTCCGGATGCCATTGAACACCGATCATAAATTTTTTATTGGGTATTTCAATACTTTCAATTACTTCATCTTCGCTCATGGAACTTACTTTAAAAAAATCATTTTTTAAAATACAAGAAGAATGTCTACTATTTACGAAAATAGATTCTGACCCTAGAATCTTTTTTAATTTACTATCCATAATTTTAATTTCATGGACATATTCTTTAGTTGATTGATGAAGAATATTCGATTTTATTGGAACCGTTTTATCAGAATTAAATTCATGAAAATAAAAAGTACATGCCATTAATTGCATTCCAAGACAAATTCCAAGAACTGGTTTATTCTTTTGATAAGCATATTGAAAAATAAATTCCTCATATCCAAACCATTCGCTTCCTCCGGAAAATAAAAATCCATCACAACAATCAAGAAGAGGAATCATCAATTCACGATATTCAAAAGTAATATCATCATAAAATGCTGTTTTCTCTTTCATTTGTTCAAAATAAGGTGGTAATAATAATAGTGGAATACCGCCAGAATTTAATATAGCTACTCGATATTCATCATGAATAAAAATTGAATCAAAATCTTTTTTCTCAAATCTTCCAACTAATCCGATGATTGGTTTTTTCAAATATGATCACCTAATAAAATATATGTATTTTTTTCAAAAAAAAATAAAAAATGTTATAATGAAACAGAAGGAGGATATAAATGAATTTATTTTTATGGTATCCAAAATGTAGTACATGTAAAAAAGCTTTGGAACATTTACAAAAATTAAATATTCCCGTTACATTAAGAGATATCAAAGAAAAAAATCCAACCAAAGAAGAACTGAAAAGATGGTGGAAAAAAAGTGGCGTTGAATTAAAGAAGTTTTTTAATACAAGTGGATTAGTTTATAAAGAATTAAATTTAAAAGAAAAATTGCCAACTATGACAGAAGAAGAACAACTACACTTGCTGGCTAGTAATGGCATGTTAATAAAAAGACCAATTCTAATAACCCAGGAAAAAATTATCATAGGATATAAAGAAAATGACTATGAAAAATTAGGTGAATAAAAGTGAAAATATTAGAAAATATTACAAATAAATGTATGATTAAAATACATGACAATTTCTATAAAGTTTTATCTAAATCCCAGTATGTCACGCATGAAAACAATCAAGAAATATATTTTAAACTTAATTTAAATAAAAACAAAATTCTTGTAATTCTTCCATCAGAAGAAGTCATTTACTTTGGGGACGAAATAATAGATACAAATACATTTTCCTTAAATTCAGACAGTTTTGAATATAATAATGAAGTTTATGAAAAAATGGCGAATGGCAATCAAATTTATTTAAATACTTCTTTTGGAGAGCCATTAGAAAAAAATTGTATTTTTACTGATTTTGAAAATAAAACACAAACCAAAATTATAAGCTTAGGAGTACTAGAAGATAATAAACGCTCAGATATTTATGCAGAGTATATACAAGAGACTGATATTGAAATATTACCATTAACAGTTTTAATAACTGGAGCTAGTCGGGGAATTGGAGCTGCAACGGCAAAAGTGTTTGCAAATCACGGCTATCATATTCTTTTAAATTATCGAAGTAGAAAAGAAGAAGCAGAAAATTTGAAACAAGAATTAGAAGAAGAATATAAAATAGAAGTAACACTTCTTCCTGGAGATATCTCAAAAGAAGAAGAAGTCCAAAAAATATATGAAACTGTATTTCTAAAATATGAATCATTAAATGTATTAGTAAATAATGCTGCAATTACGAAAGATGATATAATCGAAGATAAAACAGCAAAAGATTTTAATCAAGTAATTGCGAATAATATCACAGGAACTTTTTTAATGTGTAAATATTTTGGAAAGAAAATGAAAGAACAAAAAACCGGGAAAATAATCAATATTTCAAGTACCAATGCGATAAATACTTATGAACCCCATTCGATAGATTATGATGCCTCCAAAGCTGGAATTATTTCCTTGACACATAATTTTGCAATTTATTTAGCACCATATGTAAATGTGAATTGTATAGCACCTGGATGGACAGATACAGAAAATAACAAACATTTAACAGAAGATTATATAAAAAGTGAAACAGAAAAAATATTACTAAAACGTTTTGCAAAACCACAAGAAGTGGCAAACGTAATCTATTTTTTAGCCAGTGATGAAGCTAACTATATTAACAATGAAGTAATTCGAGTGGATGGCGGAATAAAAGCATAAGAAAAGAGAGAAAAAAATGAAGTTAGAATTAAGTGAACTTATCAAAAAGTGCGAACAAAAATTAGAAAAAGAATATAAAAAACTAGATGATATTTGTGAATATAATAGTGAAAAAGTATTAAAAGCTTTTTGGAAAAATCAAATTTCAGAAGTTCATTTTAATAGCACAACAGGATATGGTTATGGAGACATTGGAAGAGACGCAGTTGAAAAAGTTTTTGCAAGTATTTTCAAAGCAGAAATGGCTTTAGTTCGAAATCAATTCATCTCTGGGTCCCATGCTTTATCAACAACATTATTTGCCCTTTTAAGACCTGGAGATTTACTTTTATCAATCACAGGTACACCATATGATACTTTACATGAAGTGATTGGTATTAAAGAAAATAAAAGTTCTTTAAAATCATTTGGGATATTATATGATGAAATTGCTTTAAAAGAAAATGACTTTGATGAAGAAAAAATAATCCAATATTTAAAAGAGCATACCGTAAAAGTAATTGCAATTCAGCGATCAAAAGGTTATTCTACAAGAAAAAGTATCACGATAGATCAATTAGAAAAAATAATGAAAACAATAAAAGAAGTAAGTCCAAAAACTATTATTATGATTGATAATTGTTATTGCGAAATGGTAAGCAAAAAAGAGCCGATTGAAGTAGGCGCAGATATTGTAGTAGGTTCATTGATTAAAAATTTAGGGGGAGGAATGGCGCCGAATGGAGCTTATATTGTAGGAAAAAAAGAACTAATAGAGCTTTGTGCAGAACGATTGACACTTCCAGGTGAAGGCGCCGAAGTTGGTCCTTCCTTAGGAATTAATCGGGATTTTTTTAAAGGAATTTTTTTTGCTCCAAGTATCGTAAAAAGTGCTTTAAAAACTGCTATTTTAACAAGCTGTTTGTTAGAAGAATTAGGATATGACGTCGAACCAAAATATGATGAGCAACGAGCTGATATTGTTCAAAATATTATTTTTCATAATAAAGAAGATTTAATTAGATACTGCGAAGGAATTCAAATGTCATCTCCAATTGACGCAAAGTCATTACCAATTCCATCAGATATGCCAGGTTATGACGATCCAATCATTATGGCTGCAGGAACATTTATTCAAGGATCTTCCATTGAATTATCTTGTGATGGACCACTAAGAAAACCATATATTGCTTATCAACAAGGCTCTTTAACTTATGAGTATGGTAAAATAGCCATCATAAAAGCAATTGGTCATTTATTAGAAAAATAGTTTAAGGATTGAATTTAAAAAAATCATGGTTTGTCTTTACTATGTAGCCTTGGTTCGAACGTGGTCACGTCATTACTGGTGGTTTTTGTGCCGGAGTGTTTGCGTTTAGTAATTATTCTGGGCGTGTACGTTCATGTTGGTTTTCGCGTTATTTGCTATGCTATAAAAAAGAAAAAGATAAAACAAAAGTATTTTATATTTCGTAGTAGGATAGAAATTCAATTCCTTTTCTTCGGAAAAAACACATGAATAAAAAATATAGATGAGTAAAAAATGAAAATCTATATTTTTTTATTAAAATCATTTTTTTAAATATATGATAAAATCAAAATGGGATTAAATTAAAATAATGGCTGTTTGTCTCGACTGATTGGCCTTGGTTCGTACGTGGGTCCTATTTTGGACACGGTGTTAGTGCCGGAGTGTTTGCGTTTACGCATGTTTATGGTAGCGTGTACGAAAATGTTGGTTTTCGCGTTATTTACTATGCTATAAAAAAGAAAAAGATAAAACAAAAGTATTTTATATTTCATAATAGGATAGAAATTTAATTCCTTTTCTTCGGAAAAAATACATGAATGGAAAACTTAGAATAGTAAATAAATGAATTTCTAAGTTTTTATACTTTAAAAAAATTGTGTTATAATAAATAAAATAGGGTGAAAAAATGGAAAAAGAAACATTTATTTTAGAAACAGAAAATAGCTGTATTTCTTGTGAAGTAATCTTACGTTTTTATTTTGAAAAATATCAAAAAAATTATATTGTATATACTGAACACTCAAAAAATGAAGACCAAGAAGAAAATATTTTCGTATCTAGTTATCAACCAGATGATGAATCACATACGTTAGAAGATATCAAAAATCCAGAAGAGCTTCAAGATATCGTAAAACAACTCGAAAAGTGGGAGAACAATTTATGAAACAACCAATCAAAACAAAAAAAGGAAAAGTCATTTCGCCAAATGTTGCTAAAGTCTTAGCTCCACCTATTTTAATTGCTGGAATATTTTTGGCGTTTGGAAAGTCTTCCAATGCAGCAGAAGAAGTAGCAAGTGGCTGGGAAATATTAAACAATATATCCGAAGAAAATATAGAAGAAGTACCAGAAAATGAGAAGATGGTTAGTGATATGCTTGAAAATAATTATGTACTAGAAACAAATGAAATCGAAATAGAAGAAAATCAAGTTCCGGATATCATGATTACACAAACAACTTGTGTAGAAGTAAAGCAAAAAGAAAATATGAAAAAAAGAGAAGAAACAGACATTCTTTTTGGAGCTATCATTGATAAATATACCAATTGTTATGGAATTCCAAATTGTATTGGAAAAGCCATTATTACACAAGAAAGACCTAACGATAGCTTAGAAAATTTAGGTCAACTTACCAGAAATATTTGTGGAGAAAAAATTGTGATACCTCTTTTGGGTAGTGATGAAGGTAATTTAGAAAAAATTTATATTGTAAGAGACGAACCAAAAAGAAGTAATTATGATTCCGAATCTTCTTATCGAGAACAATTAAATAAATATAAAAATCAGTTAAAAGAAAGCAAAGAGTTAAGCTTAGAAGGGTATCAAATTTATTCATTTCAAGAAATAATGAATCATTCTGAATTAAACATTCATATTTCCATGGCATATTTAGCTCATTGCATTTACAAATGCGATATCAATATTAGTCAAGGAATTCGTGCATATAATGGGGGATATACGAAAGCAAAAAAAGCCAGTGATAAAGATATAGCAGATGGAAAAATTGATGTTGGCGATCCATATTATAATGAACATGTCTATGCTTATTTATATGAAGATGAATTAAACTCTATAGTTTGGAATTTAAAAAATGTTTCACTTTTAACAGAAAATGAAAAAAAAGAGATGACTCAAGAACAAATGCTAGAAAAAGAAAAAGAGATAACCAAAAATACTCCTGTCATAGTAATTGATATGAATTTCTCTTGTGTAAAGGAATTAAATTATGAAGAAAATGGACATCATTTATGAAGATAAAGAACTTTTAATTATTAATAAACCAGCAAAATTGCTGACGATTGCTACAGAAAAAGAAAAAATAAAAACGCTTTATCATGAAGCAAGAGAATATATAAAAAAACAAAATCCGAAAAATAAAATCTTTGTAGTCCATCGATTGGATAAAGACACTTCTGGCATTGTTATATTTGCAAAAAATGAGGCATTAAAAATAGCTCTGCAAAAGAACTGGGATATTTGTGCAAAAAAAAGAGAATATATAGCGATTGTCGAAGGAAATGTAAAGAAAAAATGTGGTGAAGTTGTAAATTTTTTAAAGGAAACAAAAACTTTACAAGTATATGATACAAAAAATGCCAAAGATGGGAAAAAATCAGTTACAATTTATGAAGTACTAGCACGAAATTCAGCTTATAGTTTATTAAAAATAAATCTGAAAACTGGTAGAAAAAATCAAATAAGAGTGGCTCTTTCTTCGATTGGCCATCCCATTGTAGGAGATAAAAAATATCAAAGTCAAAAAAATCCTTATGGAAGATTAGCTTTACACAGTACTCGTCTAGAACTTGTCCATCCTAAAACGAAAAAGGAATATTGCTTTGTTAGTAAAATTCCAAAAGAATGGAAAAATACTTTTCAAGAAAGTTTAACAATTTATGAAAAAAAGAATGCTTGTGAATCAGATGATTTTCAGAAATTTAACTAGGAGAAACTGAGTATTTTTTATACATAGTTTAAAAATTATTGTTGGATTTTTATCATAAAACATTTAGCAAAAAATTAATAATACTTTATTATGGGAGGTTTAAAAATGGAACGCTTACAAAAAATAATTGCAAAAAGTGGTTACACATCGAGAAGAAAAGCCGAAGAATTCATTCAAAAAGGAAAAGTAAAAGTAAATGGAAAAGTGATTACAGAACTTGGCTATAAAGCAGAAGAACAAGATGATATTGAAATCGAGAACGTACATTTAAAAAAAGAAGAAAAAGAATATTATTTGCTTTATAAACCAATTCACACGATTTCTTCTGTAAAAGATGAACAAAATAGAAAAACAGTAATAGACTTAATTCCTACAAAAACAAGAATATATCCTGTAGGACGCTTGGATTATGACACCACGGGAATTTTAATTTTAACCAATGATGGAGAATTAACCAATATTTTAACTCATCCAAGAAAACAAATAGAAAAAACATATCTTGCTAAAATAGATGGTATTCTAACAGGAGAAGAATTTCAAAGACTTAAAAAAGGCATTGTAATTGAAAAAAGAAAAGTCATACCAACAAGAGTGAAATTAAGACTAAAAAATAAAAATAAAAACGTTTCTAAAATTGAAATTACCATCACAGAAGGTAGAAATCATATCATCAAAAAAATTTTTGAAGAATTAAATCATCCTGTACTAGAATTAAAAAGAGAATCCATTGCATTTTTAAATTTAGATGGTTTAAAAAAAGGGGAATATAGAAAACTTACTTTAAAAGAAATAAAAAAAATATATTCATACAAATAAAAACAGCTTTTTTTAAGCTGCTTCATCCATAAAATCTTCCTCTTCATTGCATTGACAGTCATGATCTTCACAATGACATTCTTCGGTGCATTGGCAATGTTCTTCACAGTGGCAGTCATGATGTTCTAACATATCATCATTTTCTAGATTGTCGTTTTCTACTAAACTAATAATAGCTACGGGACAAGCTTCTATGGCGTTTGTTAGTGCCGGAGAATCCAAATTTTCTTGTGATTTGATAACAGAATAACCTTCCTCACTAAATTCAAAATGCTCAGAATCGATTCCAACACAAGCACCACAACCAATACAAGATTCATTTTTTAATACTATTTTCATCTTTTCACCTCTTTCTAAATTATATAAATGAATGAGCAAAAAATCAATTTAAAAATAAAGTTTTCAAAGAAAAGAAAATATGTTATCATCTATGATGAAAGGATGAAGTCATCATGAAAAGTAGAATGGAAAAATATTATGATGAAAACAACCAATACGTCCAAAGACGTACCAGTCGAAATAGTGATTTATATAAAGAAATAAGTAATAGTGACATTGATGACTTCAGTATGACAAGCAACGCCAAAGTAATAGGGGAGAATGATTCTAATAACATTAATATCGACCGATTAAAAGAAATTTTAGAAAAAAATTATCAAAGAGCAAATAAAAGAAATCGTGTAAATTTGGCACCAAATTATGAGGAAATACCCATTGAATTAGAAGAAACAAGAGAATATGATATCAATGCAATATTAGAAAAAGCAAGAGAAGAAAAAGAAATTAATTATGAAAGAGAACGATTAAAAAAAATAAGAGATACACAGTATGATATTTTAAAAAATTTAAATTTGGATGAAGAGGAAGAAAAAAACAAAGCTGCTCACAAAAAGACAAAAGAGGAATTATTAAACTTAATAAATACCATTACAGAAAATGAATTGCAAAAAACAAAAATGGATCCCTTAGACATATTAAGTGATTTAAAAGGACATGAAAATACAACGGTATTGGGAGCCAAAGAAATGACTGAAGCAATTCAAATTGCCAATCAAGAAGCAGAAACAAAAGAAAAATTAGAATCCTTAAAAAAAGCCAAAGAAGAGTTAAAAGCAGAAATGAAAGATAAAATGGATGATTCATTTTATACAAATAGTCTTTCTTTTACACAAAGTGATTTTGATGATTTTAATGACTTAAAAGAAGATGTCGCATCGAATAAAATCATATTAAGAATATTAATTGTTTTAGTAGCCATTGCAATTATTATTGGATGTGTAATTCTATTAAACAATGGATTAAATTTGGGATTATTTTAAAAAAGAAACATAAGATATAATATGACAAGAGCAAAACTAAGAAACAAAAGAAAGATAAAAAATTCTACTGCAATTGCAATATTTTTTCTTCTAGTTTGCTTTTTTTGTTTCTTTTTTTTAAAAAAAGTAAATACTTTAATTACTCCAAAACTAGTAGAAATTGCTACAAGAAATATTGAAAAATTAACTTACAATATATTTAATGATTATACGATATTAACTGAAATAAAAGAAGAAGAATATAAAGATTTATTGAATATTCAGAAAAATAATAAAAATGAAATTATCAATGTAAGTTATAATACAAAAAAAGCTTATGAAATCGTAAATAAAGTCGTGAATCATATAAAAGACAATTATCAATCCATAGAAAGTGGCGATAAACCAATTGATTATTATGATGAAGAATTATCAGAATTAGAAGATGGTTTAATTTTAACAATGCCAATTGGATTAGCAAGTAATCAAATTTATTTTTCGAATTTAGGACCCAAAATTCCTATCAAAGTAAAATTTATTGGTACCATATTAACTAATTTAAAAACAAGAGTAAAAAATTATGGAATTAATAATGTATTAATGGAAGTTTATATTGATGTTTCCATTACACATGAAATTACATCTCCAGTAACATTTGAAAATAAAAAAATTAATTATGAAATATTAATTGGTGCAGAAGTTGTTCAAGGAGAAGTTCCTTCTTACTATGGAGGGCTATTTGAAAATAAAAGTAATATATTAAATATTCCACTTGAATAAGGATTGTGCTATAATTATAATAGGTGGGAAAATATGAAAGATAATATTTTTATTAATCTTGCAATTAATTCAGCAATTGAATCATACATGAATTATAAACAAACAACGGATAATGAGATGTTTGTTTCGTTTCCGGTTATGGTCATACGTACTTTAATTGCAATTTATGGAGAATTAGATATCATTAATCCATATCGGACACAAAATGAAAATCAAATGGGTGGTTTTGATGAAAATCTAACTAAATTTGGTCTTCCAGCCTCTTCTTTAAAAAAATTTAAAGAAAGTTTTGAAAATTATAGAATTGCCAAAGAAAAAAAAGAATTTCCTAATCCCTATTTCATAGAAATAGAAAAACTATTAATTGATATGTTTTATTATCGAAAAAAATCGATGAATCTATCATCAGAAGAAATAGAAAATTTTCAAAAAATGCTTTATTTAAGTACGACGAATAATCCAGTAATGCTTCAAGAAATTAACTCATCTACCAATGATATTTTAGTAATCGATCATTATTGGAATGGAAAATTATTTGAGTCAAATCACAATTTACATTTTATGCCTTACAAAAAAAATACCTTAATACCAGAAGCTTATAATGTATTAGGTTATTCTTTAGAAAGTATAGCTGAAATGGATGAAGCAACATTAAATGAACTAAATTTGAAAATATTATCATTTTTCAAAATTGATCCAGCGGAAACCAATCAAAGAGAAAGATTACAGCAAGCTGTTACTTATTACAAACAATTTGGAAATCGAATTACAACAGGAAATGGATATGTCGATATGTTGATGTTACTAAGTATAATTGCTACTATCATGATGACATTATTTGTGATAACAGTAAAAGTATTAGGGGGATAAAAACTTGAAAGAAATAGAAATTAATCAAATGAAATATCATGTCTTAAAAGATCATAAAGATGCAATTAAAATGGAAGTATTAGAAGAAAAAATAACTGATTATTTTGATTCCTATGATTATATTGTAGGAGATTGGGCTTATGGAAAATTAAGACTAAAAGGATTCAATAACAAAACAAATCCAAATTTCAAACCAATCAATGATATTGATACAGTTGATGATTATATTAAAGAATATTGCGCCTTTGGATGCAGTTATTTCATTTTAGTAAAAATTAAAGATTGAAAAAAAGATATGTTTTTGTTATAATCAGAAAAGAATAGAGGGATTTAGAAATGGACGAGAAAGTGATATTAGTTACTCCAAGTGGAGAAAGAGTAGAAAAAAGGTTAGTATGTTTTTTTAAGTCATTAGACGATGACCGCCCAAACATCAAAAATATTCCAATTATGGCAATTGATACGGGAGCTTTAAATGGTTCCAATTATGTATTAGAATTTTTTTGGGAACAAAATGGTATGTTTCAACCAATTAATGATGAAGCAGCATGGAATGAAGTGAAAAAAACAATTATTGATATCATTAATGGAAATACAGAAGTGGCAGGTGTTTTATAATGGCTAAATTAATGCTTTTGAAAAAAGCGGAAATATCCGTTCCAGAAGATAAAAAAGGAAAACAAATTGCAGTAAAAGAAAGCAATATTACTTCTTTAAAAAATTTTTTTGTGAGTAATTACAAACCTCCAGTAGAAATGCCAAGTGTTACAACAACTTCTTTTGTAGACGCAAGCCCAGCTCCCGTTTCTAACATGGAAAGTCCTTTACCAATAGAAGTAAGTCCTTTAAATATGATAGATCCATCTATCATTATGCCAAATAACATAAGTGAACCTGAAATCAATCCAATGAATCCGGTGATAAACAGCATAGTAGAAGAACCTACGCCAGTTATTGAAAATATTCCAGCCATCGAAACTCCAATTATGTCTGCACCACAACCAATGGTTTTAGAAAGTGCAATTGTTGAACCAATGGAACCAGAAATGCCAAAAGAAATTACGTCTACACCAGTAATAGAGAATTCTGTTCCAGATATTTTTAATTTACCTACACCAATTATTGAAGAGGATGAAGAAGGAACAAATGATACAGCTGAAATTAAACTGGTACAAGACAATGATACTCTAAGTGATTTAACATTAGATGAAGAATTGGATCCAGAATTAGAAGAAATTAAAAATCGTTTAGACCAAGTTATTTTAGATTTAAATAATTATAAAAAAAAAATAAAAATGTTGGAAAATGAAGTAAATCAAAATTTAGAAAAGTCTAGAGAAGTCTTAAAAGATACACAAGCAGCTGCAAAAATCATGTCAATTCATCAAGAAAGACAAAATCAAATCATGAATGAATTAAATCTTGGTACGAATTCATTAGATGATTCAAAAAGAGTTCTTCAAAAAGAAACAATATAAGTTTAAGAAATAATCTTAAACTTTTTTTCATATGATAGAATAGTGATACTTATGGAAAATATGATTCGATTTCATTACAATTTAGAATGCCAAAATTTTAGTAAAAAGCAAGATACTTATCATTTTTCTGTGGACCAACAAAATTTTCTTCTTTGTCCTTTTCAAAGAAGTAGTGATGAATTAGAAGATATTTATCAAATTTGCGAAGAATTAAAAAGAATGGGTTATCCAGTTCATACATTTATCTTAAATCGTGAAAATAAATTAATCAGTAGTATCAATAATAATAATTATATTTTATTAAAATTAGAGGAAGATAAACAAAAAGAATATAACATTTTAGATATGATTTCATTTCATAATCATTTACATTTAAGCACAGTAAAAAGTAAACTATATCGCAATCTTTGGGGAGAATTATGGAGCAAAAAAATAGATTATTTTGAATATCAAGTACATGAATTAGGAAAAGAAAAAAAGATTATTTTAAATAGTTTTACTTACTATGTAGGATTAGCAGAAAATGCAATTAGTTATGTAAACAATACATTGAATAAATACGCTTCAATGACTCCAAATATAACATTAAGTCACAAAAGAATTCATTTTCCAAATTTATCGATCGATTATTTTAATCCATTAACATTTGTTTTTGATTTAAATGTAAGAGATATTGCAGAATATATTAAATCATCTTTTTTCGTGAGTGAATCAGATGCCTGGATTGAATTAAAAGCTTTTTTAAGTCTTAAAAATTATACTCCTTTTGACTATGAAATGTTTTATGCAAGACTTTTATATCCTTCTTATTACTTTGATATTTATGAACAAGTAATGGATAAAGAAGAGGAGGAGGAAAAGTTGCTTCCTTTTATAAAAAAAGCCTCAAAGTATGAGGAATTTTTAAATAAAGTATATTATGAAATTATCAAAATAGCTCCCATTGAAAAAATAGAATGGATTATAGAAAAAAAAGAATTATAACAAAACGTTGATAACATCTTCAATTTCAGGACTAATTTCCTGTAAAAGAGATAATACACCTTCTTTTAAAGTTTCATCTTGTCCAACACAATGAGCACAAGTTCCTAATAATTTAACATATACACAATGATCTTCATATTTTACAAAAGAGATATCTCCGCCTTCCATATTTAAAAAAGGTCTAATTTCTTCTAATTTTTCTTGAATTTGTTTTACAAGTTCCTTTTTATTTTCCATTATATCACCTTTTTTGATTATAAAATGAATTCTAATTCAAGTAAAGATTTTTTATGATATAATAATAATAGGTGAAAAAATGAACGATAACTTAACGCCAGGAAAAATAATTAAAGGAACCGTAAGTGGTATTGAAACATATGGCATTTTTGTCAATTTTGAAAACAATTACTCTGGAATGATTCATATTTCTGAAATATCAGAAAAATTTGTAAAGGATATAAATGAATACGCTAAAATAGGGGAAACTATTCCTTGTAAAATTTTATATGTAGATCATAAAAATAAAAAAATGAAATTATCAATTAAAAATATGGATTTTGCTTTAAGAAAAGAAAATCATGGAAAAGAAAACTTTAAAAGTTTAAAAAAAATGTTACCAATTTGGATAACAGAAAAGATTCAAGAATTAGAACAAGAAAAAAATGATATGTAAAAAAACAGTCAGTAAAACTGGTATTTTTGCGTTTAAAATCTAGTTGTGTGAAAATCGTCAATTTTTAAGTGTAAATAACTATTTTTTTATAAAAGAATATAGCTTTGAACAGCTGAAAAGGGTTATAAAAATTTAGATTTAATAAGAAGTGATGATATTTGGAATTTAATGATGGAAAAAATTAATAATTTTGATGAACTATCTATTTTTACAATTTTTAATATATCAACCAAAATAATTAATGTTAGACATAATGAATTATTTGAGTTGCCTAAAGATTTATTTATAGAAAATACAAGATGGTGAAATTCACACATTCGTTTAAGTGTGTTTACTAAATTGGCATAATTTAGTATAAAGTTCTTGCTATCTTAACGTTTGTTTTTAATTTTTTTAGGAACTTTTAATAAGTAGGGGATAGGTAAACTTCATAAAGAAGGAATAGAATAGAATGAAAGAAAGATTTACTAATCTTTGCTCTAGTAATAATTATCTTCTTTTTTACTATGATTCTTGTTTATGCTTTAATATAAAATAAATCCACCTAATTCATTCCATGATTTAGGTGAAAACTAATAAAAAAGGAACATTCAATATGCTGATGTTTTAGTAAGTTTTCTGGATATATTCCTATATACGATTAAAACGACTTTTTGACAAGTTTTTTCTATCGTTACTCCAAAAAAATATCAAATCTATTCAAATTATAACGAGTTATGTTTGAATTGCAAGTTTTTAAAAAATTTTTTGCTGAATATATGCTTTTTGTTAAAAAGTATATAGATTATTTTGTTAATTTCCTTTGTTTTACAATTCTTTCAACTTCTTTTTCCAATTCCTCGTCTGATATATTTTCATCATGTGATTTAACAACAATATCGTCTCCCATAAAATATTCATAAGTAGAATCATACCAAATTCTTCCCTTAGTATACTTTTGTTCTTTTTTTATATTTTCTAATTTTCTTACTACGCTTCTTTTTGATGAATCATAAAATGATTCATGATAAAGGGTTAAAATATAATCATTGTCATAGTTCTTTTTTATATAATTTATTAAATACTTAAGATGCATTTTTTTAACTTGTTCACTAAGTTGAGGATAAGCAGCTAATGGATGTTTATCGACATAACCATAATAATTACAATGAACAAAATCAATATCGCATTCCATAAGTAAATCCCCAAGAGAAATAATATCAGCTAATTCTTCTGTTGGTAAACCAATCATAACTGCTACAGAAATTTTCATATCAGGATGATATGCCCTCATAAATTTTACAAAAGCCTTAGCCATTTCACATGTATGTTTTTTACCAATTAGTTTTAATAAGCGATTCGTTCCTGTTTCAAAATATAACATCACATCTACTATTTTATTACAATTTGCTAACGACTCTCTTATTGCTTTATTATTCTCTCCTATACAGTATCCAATAGCTAGTGAAATATATTCAATTTCATCATAACTATCTAATAAATCAATTACTTTATTTAAAGTTCTTTTGCCATCTAAATCTAATCCATATTGATTTAAATTTTCAGCTCTTAAAGAAACAAATTTCATTTGCTCTGGATGATTTTCTTTATACCAATCTAACTTTTCCTTTAAAAATTCAATAGATTGACTTTCAAAAGGAATATCCATATAAGTTCTTCGACAAAAACCACATTTATTTAAACAACCATCCACTGGCCAAATATTTAATGCGCCATTTCGATCATCGTATACGACATATTCTTCTTTCATATCTATTTCAAATCGCTTACCGATATACTCCGTAAAATGACTAGGTACATAAGTAATATTTGAATATTTATCCTTTATTATGTCTTTAATATTCGTAGCTTTCCCACAAATAATTATCTCTGAGCCATCTTTTCGTCTTTTATCTATTTCTTCTATTTCTTCTAATACTGAGTCAGTAAAATCTTGGACTCTGGCAAAAGGATTAGCATATAGAATATAATCAGCTTCCTCTATTGGCAATGTTTTATTCATGAGTGGTGCCATTTGAAAGAAAGAAACCAATTGCTCACGATAACAATCTTCATAAATGTTTCGTTGTAATGGCTCAGCACAAATTTTATATTTATATTTTTCATGGTTACTATAATCTAAATCTCTAATCATTTTTTCTTTTTCAGATAATAATATTTCTCTCATTAATTATTCCCCTCTGTTTCGTTATATTATACATTTTTTTCTTTTGCTGTCAATTTTTTTATGTCTGATGTTGCTAAGGATAATTTGGATATACAAATTTTTGAAAATTACTTAGAAGAGCATACTAGAAAAAGAAAAATATAGCAATATTGTTAATTAGCAAATTTATGTCTTAAATCCTATGTTAACAAAACCGAGCCAAAAGAAACTATGTAACTAATGGTTCGGTTTTATAAACTAAAATGTCATTAGCTAAAACAGACAAACTTGCCTCGTCTTTTTTATAAAAATAATCTTAAGAAATAAGTCTAAAGATTAAAGCAAAAAGGGTATTTTTCTTTATTTAGTTTTTCTAAATTCGGTCTAACTAAAGCCATGACTTCTTTTAGATAATGCTATCTTATTTATTATATCAGTTATAATGCCTTTGCAAACAAAAGCATTTTTTTCTTTCTACTATATTCTCTAAAACTACACATCACTTTTGCTGAATTAAGTAATGAAAATGAAAAAATGTAATTCCAAAAATTATAAAAGAAATTTTAATGGAGAAAGTGTATGAATTAAATGATAGTTTATTATTATAAATAAAAAATTAAACCATTCAAATGTAAATAAATCTAATGATAAAAATATATAGAAATAAAAAAAGACCTTAAATAAAGGTTTTTTTTGATATTCATAACTGGTGGCTCCAACGGGAATTGAACCAGTGACACAAGGATTTTCAGTCCTCTGCT
>CAOKKL010000019.1 GCA_948469065.1 uncultured Mycoplasmatota bacterium
GCTTTCAAATATAAATTTTCTTGTTCTAATCTTTTAACTTTTTCTTCCATGGTTTCATTCATTTTTTGTTTTGTAGCTTTCTTTGGCATAGTTGATCGACCTCGCTTTCGTTCAACTATATTATAACCATTTTCCTTATATTTTTTAATCCAATTTTGTAACAGTCCATCATTTGAAAACCCTAAATCAAGTGAAACAGACCATACTGACTCGTGATTTAGCAAAACTCTATTTACTGCTTCTTCTTTAAATCCTTTAGGATAACTTTCATTTTTTATTGTTCTTAATATATCTAATCCATGTTTATCTATTAAGATACACAAATATTGTGCATTTTTAGTTGTTATTTCATATTTGATACTCAAAGATTTTAATGATACTCCATTTTTCCTTTCTTCATATAATTTGATTTTATCATCATACCTTAACTTTCCCATATAAAAACCTCGTTTCTATGTCCAAGAAACGGGGTTCATATTAATTTCTATCCAACTCTTCTTTCAGATTCCGCTTTTTCTTCTTCTTCTCTTGTTTTTATGTTACATAAATTGTTAAATACTGTCGCACAATCTAATTCTAAAAAATGCTTTACGGCAAGGTTTTGATAATTATAAAATTCTAAAAAATTGGAATCCATTCGTTGCATATTTTCGATATTTTCTTTATCTAGAAATACTTGATAATTCATTTCATCCATTTCTTTCTTTTCTTCTTCTGTAAAATTTTTCTTTTTTCTTAAAGAATGTAATATAGTACGTAAAATATTTTGATGAATACTTACCAATTTAATGGTGGAATTCTTGATTACTTCTATAAAATCACGATACATTTCCGTTTTTTCGAATGTTTGCTCTTTTCCATCTTTTCTAGTGAAGGTATGAGAATCTACCCCTTTAGGCATATTGATAAGCCAACTTAAACAATTTATGCGTCCGTTCAAATCATCACAATAATCTTTTTCTGATTCTAATAATTTGTATTCTAATTGCTTTAAGGTTAACGTGTCTAATTTATCTCTATATTTTTCTATATTTTGAACGATTATTTTTCTCATAAACTCAATCGAGGGATTCATATTTTTTTGATATAAATATGGTGTTAATATATTTTCATTACTTTTCATATATTTATCTAGTTTTTCTAGCTGTTCTTTTTTTTCCGCTATTTGTTTTAATTTTTGCTGACTCAGCGCAATGATTGCATTATAATAAGGACTAATTTTTATGTCTTCTATTAATGTTTCATTTAACTTTTCTATGTTTTTACTCATTTTATCACTATCCTATTATTAATATAGCTAATTTTAATTTATTATAACATTTTTTGTTATGCAAAAAAAAAAAATAGCGTTTTAGTATACAGCTATTTGTCTTATTTTGTTCTTTGTCTAATATATTTTTTGGTTTCAAATAAATGATCTTTTAATTCTTCCTTTAATTGTTGATATGTCAATTTCATAATAAGATATTCTTTTTCACTAATTGGTTCTGGGTAAGGATTTGGGGTCCAATTGTTAGGATCTTCCGTTGCAAAATCAATTTTTTTTGGATTTGCATTTTCAGTCGTCTCATTTCTTTTATTGCTTGGAAATGGAATAATGTTATCGGTATTTTTCATAAAATCCTCCAAAAAGTTTTACTTATCCTATCACTATCTTTCTTTAATGTCAATCATAATATTTTATAGAATCCTTAAAATAAAAATTCATAATTTTAAAAGAATAAATCCTCTTTTCATAACATAGTATTATTTGACAATATCTATAAAATTATGATAGATTATTATTGCTGTTAAGGCAGCGTGAAAGAAAAGAATGTAATGTGTTTTTTTAGGATACGATTATAAGTACAAAGGGCTGCCCTTTGGAAAATAGAAGAAAAACTCCCTATGTTCTTCCTTTTACAACTTAAATAATTTTAGAAAGGAGATAAACTATGGCAAGATATACTGGACCTGCTTATAAAAAATCGAGAAGACTTGGATTTTCTACTTTAGAAAATGGAAAAGATTTAGCAAAACGTCCTTATGCACCTGGAGCACATGGAACTGATCGTCGTAAAAAGATTAGTGAATATGGTATTCAGTTACAAGAAAAACAAAAAGTACGTTTTATGTATGGTTTAAATGAAAAGCAATTCCATCGTGTTTTTGAACGTGCTAGTCATATGAAAGGAATTGCAGGAGCTAATTTACTATTTTTATTAGAAAGTAGATTAGATAATGTTGTTTATCGTATGGGTATGGCAAATACTCGTCGTGCTGCAAGACAAATTGTAAATCATGGTCATATTCTGGTAAATGGAAAGAAAGTTAATATTCCTTCTTATCAAGTAAAACCAGGAGATACGGTTTCTGTAAAAGAAAATTCTATGAATCATCCAGCTATTTTAGCAAGTGTTGAAAGTTGTATGAATCGTCCAGCTTTTGTTGAATTTGATAACAAAAAATTATCTGGTGTTTTTAAAAGACTTCCAGATCGTTCTGAATTAAATCAAGAAATTAATGAAAGCTTAATCGTTGAATTTTATAATCGTTAATTTTTTTAAAACTGCTTTTTTAACAAGCAGTTTTTTTGTGGTTTCGTTGCTTTTTTCTCTTCTCTTTGTTATAATTTTTTTAAGGTATGGTGAATCATCAATGAATAAATTAAAAGATATTCTTAGCAATAAAAAATTAATGCTAACCATTGCATTAAGTGGTACTCTTATTTTGATTGTCATTATTGGAGTCATTTTAATCATTGGTTTTATGAACCGAAAAATGTCTTATTCTGCTTTGGAAGATGAATTAATCAAAGCAACGAGTCAATATTTAAAAAAGCATCCAGAGTATTATCCTACGGAAGAAGTTCCCATTTTTACATTAGAAAGTTCTACTTTAGTAAGTGAAAAATATTTCAAAAAAGATATTGGAAAATTAGTAAAAGATACTTGCTCTGCTACTGTTCAAGTATTATATAAAAATAATTCTTATTTGATTAGTCCATTTTTAGTTTGTAATAAGTATGAAACAACATTATTTTATGATAAAGTATTGGCAGATAATCCTGTAGTAAATGATGGTAGTGGTTTGTATGATATGAATGAAATGCTTGTTTTCCGTGGAGACCAACCTCATAATTATGTTAGTTTTCATAAAATGTTATGGCGAATTGTAAAAATGGATCCAGTGGATTCAAAAGTTTATCTCATTATGGAAAATTTGAAAGATTTACCTGTTGGAGTATGGGATAATCGTTATAATACTACAGAGGAAAGTAAACATGGAATTAATGATTATTCGGTTAGTATTATTGAGGACACTTTAAATAATTTTTATAAAACAAAATTTACCGATAATAGTAAAGCTGCTATGTTACCGATGGATATTTGCATTGGGAAACGAAGTATGAGTGAAACCAAAAATGATGGTAGTGTAGAATGTTATAATGTTATGTCCGATCAAAAATATGTAAGTTTGCTTCCGTTATATGATTATATTAATGCCAGTACCGACTACCAATGTAAGTCTGCGGAATCAAGAGCATGTACCAATTACAATTATTTAGTTAATAATGTTGGAAAATGGTGGACTTTAACAGCAGATGGATCTCATGGTAGTAAAGCTTATGGAATTAACTATGCTGGGGTCATTTCTTCCGATTATACAGATTCTAAAAAATATCCTAGAATGGTTATTGCAATTGATGGAACTACAATTTTTAATAAAGGTAATGGAACACTAGATAATCCTTATACTTTCAAATAAAAAGATTCTAATGGAAATTAGAGTCTTTTTCATTGTACCAAGATGATGTTATTTTGATATTAAAGCTATTTGGAGCTGGATCGGGGAAATCTAATTTTGTAATAAGAGGGATTGGAAAAGCTGAACCATAAACCAAAGCCATTCCAGGCTGTAACATTCGTAATTGATTTAATTCATTTATTGTAATGCTAGTAGATATTGATGAAATAATTTTAATATCTTCTGGGTGAAACATACGAAAAATAATAAAATTGGAACATTGACTTAATGCTGTTTCTGATAATTCACTTGGTCTTTGAGTAATTAGTCCTAAAATAATTCCATATTTTCGACCTTCTTTAGTAATACGATCAAAAATATTGTATCCAATAATTTCTTGATCTTGATCATTGGTAACATATCGGTGGGCTTCTTCTAAAATGATATGAATTGGAAAACTTCCTCTTGCTTCTAAATTTGCTGCATATTGAAAGAATAGTTTTGAATAAATCTTTGTTAAAATTTTAGTGAATCGATCATCTATAAAATTAAAATTCATATTTATAATTTGAACAGACTCCCCCATTGGATTTTGAAATAATGAATGAATATATTCTTCTTTTCCTATTGCTTTATTAAATTCAAAATATTTTTTTTCTTCACTATTAATGATAGAATGTAATCGAATTTTTAAACCATTTGCTTTTTCATATATTTTTTGGTTATTTAAAACACCTTCACTTAGCAAAGCAAATTCTAAAGCATAATAAATATCATCTAAATTATAGATAAAATTATCTTTAACAAACTGCTCTTCTAAATTTAATTTATTAAAGTTGGATAAATAATCAATAATATATTGAATGGCATTGATTTTTCCTTGATTATCAACATTTAAACATTGACGAATACTTCTTGTATAACCTGGTTGTACGATTTCAGATTCTAAGTTTAGAGTTTTTGTATGATATTTTACTAATATTGAAATCACTTGATCTCGAATTTGCGTAGCATTTCTTCCACTTGTAAAAATATCTAATAAACATTTGGAAATAATATCATTTTTATATTCTTCGGCTCTCGGACCTGTACTTTTAAATATATAAACATATTTTAATGTTTTTTCTAATATGGATAATAATGAACTATCTTTTACTTCTAATAAAATTGCTAAGTCTTCGACATCCAAAAAGTATGGAGGAATACTAATAATTTCAGAATTGGCATTGGATACATCGGTGGTAAAACTTCTTACATGGATTCCGGATAAGTTTTCAATTTTTTTTAAAGCATTATGATATTCTCCATAAATATCGAATAATAAAAGATGAGCATTTTGTGGGATTGCTTCACGATTGTAATAAAAAATGTTTTGTAAAATTCTTGCGACTCCACAAGATTTTCCGGTTCCAGTATTTCCTATAAATGCAAAGTGATGAGATAATAATTCATTGATATTTACAGTTACTTTATATCCTTCATAATGAATGGAATTACCTATTAAAAGGGTATCTTTTCTACCATAATCTTGAACTCCAATTAACATTTCTAATTCGTTTTTGTATATGATTCGACATCCATTTTTAATATTTGGAATTTTTAAAATACCAGTCTGAAAAACATTATTTCGAATTTCCCCTATTAATAAAATATGAAACATTTCTTTTTCAATTTTGATAATTTCTCCCACTACTTTTCTATTTTCATCTTCTAAAATTACATGAATATTTAATAAATTTGTTGTAATTTCTTTGGAATTATTTTCTACATAAACCATATTTTCCGATAGATCTAGTATCTTACCAAACATGTCTTCACCCTATTCTAAGTTTATTTTAGCATAGAATAATCGGAAAAAAAAGAAGGTTATTACCTTCTTTAGAAAATTATTCCACCAAGAATTATTGCAAGTAGAATATATAGAATTAAAATGATGAAAGCGCTGTTATGAAGACTATTTCCTCCACAGCAGTTATTTTCTACATTTTTTTTGCAACAGCTCATGGGACACCTCCTTCATTAAAGACTAAATGAAAGCTCCTACAATTAAAATAAGTAAGATAAATAGTACTAATATGATTGCAGGTCCAAGTCCATTTTCACAACATTTGTTCATAAATCATTCCTCCTTTTATTTGTCTTTTCATTTATATTGTATGGAAATTTTTTTAAAGAGTGCTAGGCTTTTTTTATTTTTTTATGATATAATAACGATTGTGATTTTTATGTTAAATAATTATTTAGGAATTGTTATTGACCCCCAAGGAAACTATCTTACTTTTGGACAGTGGATAGAGAATCCAGATACAAAAAGTATCAATTACCATGGTCGAGCATTTCTCATAGCTTTAAAAGAAAATGGTTGGCTTGAAAGTCATTCAGATTTAAATATTTCCTATGAAAGCGAGATTGATTTAATCTCAATGGATTCTGATTTTTATGAAAGATTAACAGAATGGAATAATTTAGGATATGTTTTCTTTTTAAACTGGAGTAGTTTTTCCTTGGCATGTGTGAGTTGTTTTACTCCTACTTTCTTACCTATGGAACAATTAGAAAGCATTTTATTTTTAAAACCAGACATTTTATGGCAAGAAGAAATTCAAACTGAACTATTTTTAAGAGGGGAAAAAAATAATCTTATGACTTTACAACAATTTATGCAGTTTTTGGAAGAAATGAAAAAAAGAACCCTTTCTTTATTCCATTCTTTATAATTTAAAATAAAATTATTCTTGAATGTTAAAAGGATTTTCTACCGTCTTTTTCCTACTGTAAGATTCAGAAGCAAAATATTCGCTTTTTATTACGGGTTCATTCATTAATGGCTTTAAAATTTGATTTACTCTTTTAAGAATTGAAAGTAAAGCTTTTGCTTGAATCTCATTTGGTTTCTTAGGCAGCTTTTCATTTTTTTCATACTCGCTCGTATATAATCCTACTTTTTGAAGTTCGGTTAAAGAATTTTTTTTGGTCATCGTCTGCATTCCAAAAATTCTTAAATTTTTTTTAGGATAATTTTTTAAAAAAGTTATCGTACATTTTACTTTTCCATCATAAACATTTTCAATGGTTATACTTTTTATTCCTTCATAAATTATCAGTTCTTTTGGAATTTGCTGAATAACTTTTTTTTCTACTTGTTCTATATATTTTTTCACCGTGAAACAAATATAATCGAACGCTTGAATGGAATCCAGGTCCATTTTTTTTCTTGCTTCTTGAATTTCGTCGATGCTATTTTCTTTTCCAAATTCTTTCATCGTTTTAATGCTTAAATCTTCCATGAAATTGACCTCCTTTTTGTATTATAGCTTTTTTTCAAATAACTTTCTTATTTGACAGAAAGAAATTTTTTAAGCAAACTTAAAATATTGTACCATAAATTTTTTAAAATTGTTTTTTTCTTTTTTTATTGTTTTTCTATTTGTCCTCATTATTTTATATTCAAAAAGATTAGATATCTTGTAATTTAGCAGGAACATTGTTATAATATGAAAGAAGATTAGGAGGATTACAATTGAAAAAGAAAGCAATCGTATTAGGAGCTTGCGCTTTGTTGTTATGTGGATGTGGAAAAACCATACCTACATTATCTAATGGAGAGGAAGCTGTTGTAACATTTGAAAATGGAGATAAAATTAGCGTTAATGATTTATACCGCGAAATTAAAGATGATTATGCTATGCAAGCTTTAATTCAAATGATTGATAAAAAAATATTAGAAGCAGAATATCCAAATGAAGTGGAAAACAAGAAAGAAACGGCAGAAAGTACAGTAAAAGCGATGAAAGAACAATATGGAGAGGATTCTTTTTTACAAATGCTTCAAAGTTATTATGGATATTCCTCTATTGAAGCTTATCAAGATTCTTACTATATTAATGCTATGCAAAATTTGGCTATTGTAGATTATGGAAAAAGTCAAGTTACAGAAAAAGAAATCAAAAAATATTATGATGAAAGTATTTTTGGTGATATTTTAGTAAGTCATATTTTGATTACTGTCAATAAAACTGATGAAATGACTGCGGATGAAAAAACCGCTGCAGAAAACAAAGCAAAGGATGAAATTACTTCGATTATTAGTGAACTTCGTAGTAGTGAAAATGTAAAAGAACGCTTTCATGAACTTGCTAAAGAACGTTCAAAAGATGAAAGTACGAAAGATAATGGTGGTAGTTTAGGATACATCAATACTGGTACTTTAACTTCTGCTTATGATGAAATTGTTAAAGTTGCGGCTTCCTTAAAAGATAATAGTTTTTCAACAGAAGTAATTACAACTGAGCTTGGTTATCATGTGATATATCGTGAAAATCAAAAAGAAAAAGCTAGTTTGGATGATGTAAAAGATTCTATTCGAGAAACTCTTGGTACTAAAAAATTGGATTCCGATAGTACGATGAGTATCACAGCTCTTACAGAACTTCGTAAAAAATATGGTGTAGATATCATTGATTCTGAAATTCAAAAACAATATGGAAATTATATTTCAAATACTATTGCTAGTTTAGAAAAACAAAAATCAGAAACAAAATAAAAAATCTTGTAGAAACGAAATCTATAAGATTTTTTTTTGCATTAATTCGTCAATTTGTTCTTTTAAAAACCCTTTTTCATATAATTTTTTCTTGATTTGAAAGACTAGTTTCTCTCCTTCTAATTTACGGCTCCATTTTTGTTTTAACTTATCATATTCATGTATTATATTTTTTTGATCTTCATCCCAAACGATTTTATGAGAAATTTCTTCAATCCATTCAAATGGATATCCTAATTGATAAAAATAATTGATACATTTTTGTTTCCATTTTTTTAAGCCATCATAATGCTTAGAATTGGCTTTTTTTTGCATTAATTTTTCTAATTTAATGAGCCATTTTTCTTTGGTGATTTGCTGTAAACCTTCTTCTATTTTTGTTTCCATCAGTTCTTGATTGAGTAGTTTTTGTTTTAATTTTAAAGGTCCATCATTGGAAAATCGAAACGCGTCATTAAAAAAAGCTTGAATGTAGTTTTCTTCTTTTAATAATCCTTCTTTTTCTATTTTTTCCAAGTTTTGTTTTATCACTTCTTCTTCATAATTATTTTTTCTTAGGTATTGATACATTTCTTTTTTAGTGCGCATTTTTAGACTTAAATATTGAATTCCTTTATAATAACATTCTAACTTACTATTTTCTTTTTTCCAACAGGTTAATTCTTGCTCTGTTATTTCTTTTTTAGGAAGTATTCGATATTTTACTATTAAGTCATCATAAAATGAAAGCGTTTCATTATTCGATATTGTTATAAGATATGTATTTTTTTTCCCTTTTTTGATATTTGTAATTTGCATAATATTCCTTTCTTGAAAGAAAAAAGATTTATAGACTCTTTTGATAATTTTTACATGAGTCATCTAAATCTTTTAATAATTGATCAATTTCTTCCATTGTTTTCGCTCGAACTCCGCTTGCAAATTTATGTCCTCCCCCATTATATTTACTAGCAATTTCATTAATAATGGGTCCACGACTTCGAATATATACTTTATAAATATCATTTTTTTCATCTTCTGTAATAAAGGTCCAAACCCATACATCTTTGATATAATTAAAATCATTAATCATATTGGAAGGTGTTGCAATATCAACACCATATTTTTTTATGGTTTCGGAAGATATTTTTAAATATCCTAAGCCATTTTCTGTAATAATTAAGTTTTCAGATAAATATCCATGAAATCGAATTTCTTCAATCGATTTTTCATAAAGAATACCATATTGTTTAATAAAATCAATTTTACTTCTTTCTAATAACGTTACCACCGTTTTAAATGTTTCTATGGTGGTATAAGAAAGCATAAATCTATCGCTATCACATACCATTCCAATAAACAAATTATTTGCAATTTTTTCATTTAATTTTAAATTTGATTTTAAAATGATTCTGGCAATTAATTCACAAGTACTGCTGGAATGGTCATCAATCATTTCTATATTTGCATAGGTTTCTTCTAATGGGTGATGATCAATTTTAATAATTTCTTTTGGCTTTAAATTTTCGATTCCATCTACACGATAAAAATTGGGAACATCGAGACAAATTAATAAAGAATTGTGAAGTGTTTGATTGTCTACTTTATCTAAAGCTCCATATTTTTTAAATTTTGAAACTCCAATTCCCACTGCATAAACTTTTTTATGTGGATAAGTTAATTTAATTGCATCACGAAGAGCTATTTGACTACAAATGGCATCGGGATCCGGACCCACATGTCTTGCAATTACAATAGTATCGTATTGTTTGATTTTATGCGTTATTTTTTTTATGAGACCGGTTGTCAATCTAAATCCCAGCTTTCTATTTTCTATTGAATTAAATTGTAAGTATCAAGAGCGATCATTAACTCTTCATTGGTTGGTACAACATAAACAGGTATTTTTGATTCTGGAGTTGAAATGATTCCTTCTTGTTTGTCTAAATAACTTGCAATTTTCATATTTTCTTCTTTGTCGATATAAATATTTAAAGCAGTTAATTTTTCTAAAATATTTTCACGGAATTCTCGGGCATTTTCTCCAAGTCCAGCAGTAAATACTAAAGCGTCTACTTTTCCTTCTAATTTTACATAATATTTTGCGATGTATCCTACAATGCGTTCAATATACATATCATTGGCTAAAATACATTTTTCATCATGAGTAGACATTCCTTCTTCCACATCACGATGATCAGAATATTTTCCAGTAATTCCAAAAAGTCCACTTTCTTTATTTAAAATATTTTCTACTTCTTCTATTGTACGATTTTCTTTCTTCATAATGTAAGAAATAATTTTAGGATCAATATCTCCACAACGCGTTCCCATCATAAGCCCAGAGTTTGGAGAAAATCCCATCGTGGTATCTATACTCTTTCCATCTTTAATACAGCAGATACTTCCTCCACTTCCAATATGACAGTTAATAATATTGATTTCATCTTTGCCTAGAATTTTTTGCATTGTTTTGGTAATAAATTTATGACTTGTTCCATGAAATCCATATTTTCTTACTTGATATTTTTGATACCATTCATATGGAACTGGATAAAGATAAGATAATTCATCCATTGTTTGATGAAAAGATGTATCAAATACTGCTACCATTGGTGTATTTGGTAGTTCGGTTTGAAAAGCTTTTATACAAGATAACATTGCAGGATTATGAAGAGGAGCTAATTCATTAAACACTTCACATTCTTTTAATACTTCTTCGGTAATTAATACTGAGTTTTTAAATTTTTCTCCACCATAAACTAAACGATGTCCAATTCCATCAATCTCTTTCAAATCAGTAATAATATTATTTTTTATTAATTCCTCATTTAAATATTTTACCGCATCATTATGGTTTTTTAATTCTACTTCTGATTTCGTTTTTTTCCCATTCATTTTTATGTTGTAAAAACTACCATCCATCCCTATTCTTTCAAAATAACCACTAATTAATTCTTTTTCGCTTGGTAGTTCAATACAATTAAATTTTAAAGAAGAACTTCCAGCATTTATTGTTAATATTTTCATTTTTTCACCTCTATATTTATTATACAAAAAAAAGAATATTTTTACTATGAAATTATGATCTTATTTCTGTAAAATATTACAAAAAAAATACCCACATTGGATATTTTTAAACATTGTCTTCTTCTTTCTCAAAATCTTCTTGAAAAGAAGTACTACGAAATGGTTCTAAATAATAAATATTATGATATATTTTCGGAAATGAATCATAGTTTAGAAAAGAATAGTTTCCCATATCATATATTGGTAATGGAGATTGTTCTAATTTTCCTATCCATTTTTTAAAAAGATTAAATACATAAGCATATGGTATGATTTCATAGAAATAATTGGGATTTTGTTGAATTAATTCTAGTAATTGATTTTGCTTCATATTTAAAAGATAGTTTCGAAAGCCTTTTACTCTTGCAACAATCGATTCTCCATATCGTGTTTTACGTTTCATAATCATCGTTAAAAATATATTGATAAAAATACTAACGACAGATAAAAAATAGATAATACTCCAAGTTGGTGACATGTCGTTTAAAAAATCATATGCTACTAAATATAATAAAAATACTAATATCGGCATAAAAATAGATTGGATCATTTTTAAGGTTGCAAATTCATCGTCGATCATTTTTTTTAATTTTGCTTTTAAATAATAGTCTATTTCTTTAAAAACAGAGGAAAAATATTTTTCTTCTCTTAAAATGATTTCGTCTTTTTCATAAAATAATTCATGATATACCATCTCTTCTAAAGTAGTTAAAGAAGCTAGGGTATTCATTTTTTGATGATAATTTTCTTTTTCAATAATATCATTTTGTAATTTAATATCATATTCTTTCTTTTTTTCTTCATATTCAATATAGCGGCTTTTATCGTTATCATTTATAATAACAATATATCCTTTTTTTATTAAAGAGTCTTTAACTTTTAAGAATTTATCTAAATTATTTGTAATTATTTTTCGATTGGTCTTTTGAAATAATTGTTTTAAAATTATTTTTTCCGTTTTGGATAGGTCATTATCAAGCTCTTTTCTTTTTTCTATTTCTATCATTCTTTTTGGTACAAAGGGACTCATTAAAATTTCATTTTTGGGTTTTTTCACTAAATTCGTAATTCGAATATTTTTTCTTTCATCTTGTAATTCATCTATTTTAATGTATCCTTTACATGCTAATTGAATGATTAAAGAAACGGTTAATTTTTTGCTATTAGAATTTCCATAAATATAGCCAATTTCTGCAGAGCTATAATTTTCTGGAGCATAAAATTCTTTGGTTTTACTTTTTTTGGGATAATCTTTTCCGTATCGATTCCATCGATAAAAATTTAAGAACGTTAGACTAAATATAGCGATACATAAAAAGAAAGAGCCAAGACCATAATTCCAATTTGTATTTTTAAAATAGCCTTCGGGAAGTTCAATATCGATGGTTAAAGATTTCGTTAACGTTTCGATTAATTTTTTTGGCATGCTACAAAAATCTTGTCCTTTTTCTGCACAATATTTTTCTTTTTGAAGTTCTGTGTATTTTTCTTGATTAAATTCTGCATAAATGGTATTTTCATCAATTTCATAATCTACTACTTCTGTTACTTCCTTGTTTCGATATTTATCCAAAAAGAACTGAATTGGATATCCTTCTACCTTTTTGGGCATGTTAATTTGTAAGGTAGCATTTTTAATTGTAGTTCCCCAATAATCACCGAACGCATGAAAAATGAATTCATCTCTTTCTTGAAATGGGTCGTTTCCCATGTCGTAAGTATATTTTATGGTATATGTTTTTTCTCCTAATTCATTCGGTTTTTTTTCATTTCCAATGGTAATCCTAGTTTTTTTCTTATCTGTATCAACAACGTATGGTTCTCCTACTGCTTTATAAAAACTTATGATTGATTTTCGTTTTCTTGTTTCTCCATCTTTTCCTGTATAGATATTCCATTCTGGAATGTATTCTTGAATTGTTGTATGATTTTCTTCTTGATAGTCTACTGTTATGATTTCAGTTACATCAATTACATTATTTTCTTTTACATCTAAAATGGTTTGAAAAGAAGAAATTTGAAAGCCATTGGCAAGATGAATATTTTCGGTATCTTCAAATAAAATTGAAATTAAACAAATAATGGTTCCAATTGCTAAAAAAACAAGATAACCAATTGCGAATCTACGAAGGATTGGTATGAGTTCAGAATTTGTTAATTTATTTATCATACTAGTACTCCTATCCTTCTTATTTTTTTAGTTTCTTTTTATTATTTTACTAAAAAATTCGACAAAAGAAAACAAAATAACTCATTTTTGAAAGAAAAAAAAATATCCATTTTTTGGATATCTCATTTTTTTGATTGATTCTTATGTTTACATAAACAATTGGGACCACTTTTACAAGATACTTCGTCTAGTGAAATTGTTTTTTTTCGATTTGATTCCATATTGTAACCATATTCATTAAAACATTCATTTAATTTTCGGTCCATTTCAGAACACTTCGAACCATCAAAACTTTTGTAATATAATGATATATGTTTTCTCATATTTTTCACCTAATGTTAGTATGAGTCAAAATAATGATTTTATTCGTTTGTTATAGTAATTTTAAGCATTTCACTTTTTCCAGCTGTTCTTGCTTTCATTCCCCATCCTCCATAACCAGAAGAAACAATTCTTTGAAAGCTGTTTTTCTTGTAATAACCATATTTTAAAAAGAAATTAAGGGGAAAGATTTGACCATTATGAGTATGTCCCGATAATTGTAAATCAACTCCTAGTTTTTCTGCATATTCTTCGTCTTTTGGTTGATGATCTACTAAAATAGTAGGTAAATTAGGATTGGTTAAAGATATTAAATCGGCTAAATCTTTTCTTTGATTTCCAACTCTATCATTTCTAGCATCTTTACGTCCTATTAAATTCCATTGATTATTGATGATGACTACTTTATCATCTAATACTTGAATTTTATTTTTTTCATATGCTTCTTTGGTTTTTTCTTTTAATAAATCATGATTTCCTTCAATAAAATAAATCCCATATTTTGTTTTAATTTGACTTAATTTTTGATAAGCCATCTCTTTTTCTTCATCAGTTGTGTATTCATCAAAAATATCTCCAGCTAAAAGAAAGATATCCACATTTAACTGATTGGCACGTTTTACTAATTGATTTAAGGTATTTTCTGGGGATAAAATTCCTAAATGGACATCTGATACCATTCCTATTTTAAAATTTATTTTTTCTTCGGTTTTTACCTTTATTTCATATTCTTTTAATATGATATGACGAATATTAATAAATCCATAAACTAAAAAAAGAAGACTGATTAAAAAAATTGGAATTCCATGACAATAAATTTTTTCGATCCATATTTTTATTTTTAAAGAAGGAAAAAAAGAAATGATCCATTTTAAAATATCATATAAAATATGAAACAATAATACGTAAAGGAATAAAATTGCTAGAATACTTCGTAAAAGAATTGATAAAGCGAACAAAAGACTAATAATAAACCAAATTATTTGAAAAGAAAAATAAGAATTTTGTTTGTGTACTTTTTTCGATAAATAAAATCCTATTGCTAAAGTTATCAAAAAAAATGGAAGAATCCAATGCCAATAATTCATATGTTTCACCTTTTTTTATTCTATCACCTTTTTCTTTTTTTCATCTTACAATTTTGTCAGAAAATGACGATTTTGAATATTTTTTTTAAATTTGGTTATTCTATGATTAGGTGATAATATGAATAAATCTAATGAATATTTTAATCAAAGAATTGCATGTCATGTAAAAAATTGCAAATATCAAAGTGAAGAGGAAGAACGTTGTACTTTGGGCGAAATTATTGTGGATGGTGCAAAGGAAAAGCAAGATACGTTCTGTGATTCTTTTGAAGCAAATTAAATAAAAAATGAGGACTATAAAATGTCCTCAAATTTTTTTTCTTGGTTTGTTATTTTTATTATTTCATGATTTTTTATGGATTCTTGAATTAGTTTTTCATAAGGAATCAAAGTTTCATATTCTTCACATTTTCCTATATCGGGATTAATAACAGGATGTAAAGGAACAAATATAGTACAACAATCTTCATATGGCAAAATGCTTGTTTCATAAGTACCTACTTTTTTGGCTAATGCAATAATTTCCAATTTATCAAAGCATGCAAGTGGACGAATTACAGGAATTTTTACTACCGAATTAATTGCATTTATACTAGTGAGTGTTTGACTTGCCACTTGTCCAATGGATTCTCCATTTACTATTATTTTACAATTTTCTTGACGACTAATTTTTTCTGCTATACGGTACATCATTCTCCGCATGATAGTAACCAAATATTCATGGGGAATGTTTTTATAAATTGCTTCTTGAATATCTGTAAATTTCACCACATGAAGCTTTATTTCTTGATTGTAAAGAGAAAGTTTTCGTGCAAGCTCTTCTACTTTCTTTTTTGCTTCCATAGAAGTATGTGGAGGACTTTCAAAGTAAATTGCTTCTAATTTTACGCCTCGTTTCATTGTTAAATATCCAGCCATTGGAGAATCAATTCCCCCACTCAACATAAGTAATCCTTTGCCTAGCGTTCCAACTGGATATCCTCCTAAACCTTTTTCTTTTTCAAAGTAAAGATATGATTTTTGAAGTCTGATTTCTACATGAATAATAATATCAGGGTTATGAACATCTACTTTTACGTCTTCTTTATTTTTTAAAACATAAGCTCCTAACTCTTGATTAATTTCTGGGCTTGTTAATTCATATTTTTTATTACTGCGTTTGGTTTCTATTTTAAAAGTATGAAAATTTTTTTTCTGAATTAATTCTTTTATTGATTGTTTTATGTTTTCCATTTCAATACTATCTATTTCATATCCAATAAACATTTCATGAATTCCAAAAACCGTTTTTAATTTGTTTAATACTTTTTCAAATTGATTTTCTTCACACGATAAAAACATTCTTCCACTATCATATAAGATTTCTACTTCTTCCTCTTTTAATGTAAAAGAAATATTTTTTTTAAGCATTTTTAAAAATAACCCGATATTTTCTTTCTTGGTTGTTAATTCTCCGTATTTTATAATAATTTTCTTTTTCATGAAACTTCACCGTTTTTATTATAACAAAAATATTGCATTTTTTAAGTAATTTTTCACATGTTCTTAAATAGCATTATAACTTGTGTTTATAATCGCTTACGGCATTTTTGTTTTCGAAAAATATTCTTATAAAATGTTATATCTTTTCTTTCAAAAGTAATAAATTAGTAGTAAAAATTTAGAAACCTTTTAAAAATAATGCTTAAAAAAATACTATGTCATAATATAAGAAATTTATTTATAAAGGAGAGACAGTGACGTAGTCACTTAAGTCCTTGCCATAATAAGGTATAGTATTTTCCAATTATGTAGCAAATAATTTTTAGTAATTATAAAAATAAACTATTGCAAAAGAAAATCGCATTTCTGCGGTACTTTAATTTCTTTTATAATTTTTGACTGTTTACATTTGCAATTTTTTTCGTTTCGCTTATACCATAAAAATCAATAAATCCTTTTAAACAAGCAGAAAAATATCCTATTATTTTTTTTCTACGTTCTACCCCAACAATGCTTTCTCCAATAGAATATCCTACATATACATTGCTAATATCTCCTTTTAACCCAACATCTAATCCCTGTTTATAAGTTTGTTGGTCTGTAAATGTTGGGGCAATATATTCTGCAATAATGTTTAGATTTGTCATACTTATATGCTCCCATTGACCCATTTCTAATGTTGCTAAAATAGCCTTTGTTATTCCATTATAAATATCTACAAATTCATAATCTAGTGGTCTATCACTTGGATTTGATGTTGCTTTTTGTAAAGATGTTAATGCACATAATTTGCCAAAATCTCTTGCGATACGGTAATAATCCGTATAACATCATTCCTAGGAATATCTTTTTCGCTCAAAGCTGTAGGCCATAAAATTTCAGCATTATAAAAGTTTAACATATTCATAATTTTCCCCCCACAAAATTTTTTGATAGGATTACTTTTAAATTTAAAAAAATACTATTAGTAAAAATGAATAAATAAAACAATTTCTATATTTTACTCTAAGAATTTTCCTCTTAGTTTATAAACAGCGGGTGCACTATCTAATTCTTGATCGATTTCTTGCAAAGAGGCTAGTAAACTATTTCTTTTATGCAATAATTGTTTTTTCTTTATATTTTTATATTTTGAAATAACATTCTTTCCTAATATGTCTTCAATAAATTTTGTAGCATCTTCTTCATTGGTTAATCCTCCAAAACATCCAGAATGAACATTATTTTTATTAGTTAAATTAATGCTCATTGGCATTACGATAGAATTAGGCAATTCTTCTTCTGTAAAGGCACTAAATCCTGCTAATCTAAAAAACAATTCTAAATCTTCTAAATTATAGTTTGTAACATAATGCAATACTAAAAATGGTACAGAATTATGAACTTTAATTTTGTTATCTGTATTTTGAAAAATATATTTTCCTGTTTAAGCTATCTCGCACCAATTATCTCCATATAAATTAAATTAAAAAAACTCTTCTTGCATGTATTTTCTCTTCTCCTTCTTATAATATTAAAAATGCTATTTGTCAATGTATAGTTAATGAAAATACTCAAAAAAATTATTCTTGAGCAAATAAAATATTAAATTCTTAATTTTTAAAATATAGAATTAAGTTTTGTAAATATAATTTAACTCCCATTAGAGATAAATTAAAAAATAGAACTAAAAAATACTCTACTTAAATATTAAACTTTTAATTAATTAAAAAAGAAAGATATGATAAAGATTTTCATTCTTTCTTTTCTATTTTTAAGCTACTTTTTCTGTTTTTTTTATAGAAGATTCTTTTAAAGAATTTAATTTTTTATATGTTGCTTTAAATACCGTTAAAAAACGATTAATTTCATCTGTCGTTGTTATATGTGAGATACTAATTCTTACTGTACTTTTTGCGCGTTTTTTATCATCGTACACAGCCATAATGCTTGTTGATAAGTCTCCACTTGCACAAGCGGTATTGGTTCCTAGATAGATTTCATGTTCTTCCATTGCGTGAATAAACGTTTCTGGACGTATATTTTTTAGACTAATATTTAAAATATGAGGAATGGAATATTTGGTTTGATTAATAGTAATTCCCTCTTCTTTTTCAAATTCAATAATAATTTTTTCATTTAGTCTTTTCACAAAATTTTCTCTTTTATCAATATCTGTTAATGCTAAGCGTAAAGCTTTTGAAAAAGCAACAATTAATGGAAGTGGAGGCGTTCCAGGTTTTAGTGTATTTGCTTTACTGCTGCCATAAATTAATGGTTCCATTGTTACATTCGTATTTTTATATAAAAGACCAATTCCTTTTGGGCCAAAAATCTTATGTGCAGACATAGAAGCTAATTCAACATCATGTAAATTAACAGGTATTTTTCCAACTGCTTGTGTCATATCACTATGAAGTAGTGTTTTTGGATTTTCTTTTTTAATGATTTGACGAATCATTTTTAAAGGTTGTCGAATTCCTAATTCACTATTTACAGCGCATATACTCACTAAAATCGTATCTTTTCGCATCTTCTTTTTTAAATCTTCAAAATCAATTAAGCCTTCTGGATCATTTTCTACATAACTAATTTCAAAACCAATATTTTCTAAATAATCACAAATTTTATAAATGGATGGATGTTCTAATTTGGAAACAATCAGATGATTTCCTAATTTCATATTTGCAAGACAAGTTCCAACTAGCGCCATATTATTTGATTCTGTGGCACCGCTTGTATATGTAATTTCACTTTCTAAAATGTTAAATAAATCAGCAATTTGCCTCGTTGCACTATTTAATAATTCTTTGGATTTAATGCCTAATTGGTGTAAGGAATTAGGATTTCCTATAAAATCTTTGGTCGTACGTAAATAAGATTCTAAAACTTCATAATTTACTGGTGTTGTTGCACTATAATCTAAATAAATCATTGTTTATACTTCTCCTTTTAGTAAAATATCTCTTATTTCTAACCAGTTATCCACACGTTTTATTCCATAAGCTGCTAATTCTTCTTGAGTGTAGTCTTTATTGTGATTGGTGGTTAATAATAATTTTATTTTACCATAACCTCTTTTCAAATTGGAAACTTTATCATCTATTTTTACTTCACACATTAAAAGTTCTTTGGCACTAGTTAAAATAATATGCCTTGGATTAATATAAGGCAAATTTTTTAGAATCCAATTATATTTGTGATTCGACATTACGATACATTCTTCAGGTTTTCTTTTATCAAAAAAAGCGGTACAAATATAAATTTCGTAATGTTTATTTAATTCTTCAATTACCTCTAAAGCATTTGGTATTACATGTGCTTTTTGATAAACATTGACATTTTTATAAAAGTAAGTTAAATACTTTTCATTTTCTTCCGGAGATAAAATATTCGAAATATAATATTCTTTAATATCTTCTGGTTTGTAATTTGTTCCTAAGTATTCATTTAAATATTCTAAATATCCACCACTTACAATGGTTTCATCTAAATCTATCATTATTTTCATCATATTATTCTCCATATTCTTCCATTAATCTTTTATGTATTCCTGGTTCGACAATATTAATTGCAGCAATGGCATTTTCTAAAGACACTTTAAAATTTCCCTTCAAAAACGCATTTTCTGCCTTTGTAAGACCGAAATTCACTTCATTATTTAATGGTCGATAGCGATTTCCATAAACGATTGCTGTTTCGGCCATTTTCGCTGTTTTCATGATTTCTTTGGTTGTATTATAAAGTTTTAAAACAAGATCTCTTGCTGTATCTACTCGGGTATTTAATATTTTTATAGAAATTGGGGTTTTTTCTAATTCTTTCACCATATATGCAATAGCTTCCGTTGCTTCACTTAATTCTACAAAAAATTTTTGAGGAATGATCGGTAATTTATAACTTTTCACTAAATCTTTTGCTTTATTTAAAATACCTTTAATTTCATCCAATTGTTCTCTTGCTCTTAATTCATCTTCTTTTAAACTTCCAAGAGTTCTTAAAGCGATTTCTAGTTTTTCTTCCGATCTTGTAAGTCTAACATTTAATAATTCCATTTCTTTTGCTAAATGGCTAAAACTATAACGATGTGTACGATGCATTTCAACCACTTCATCATATCGAATTCTTATTTCTTTTAATTCTTTTTTAAGAATATCAATAATTTCAACATCTTCATCCGTTAAATCATAACTATATTTGATATCATCTAATTTATGAATTAATTTATTATTTACTTTCATCAATTTTGTAACTTTCATTAAAATACTTCTTTGATAATCATCGAATATTTTTCTAGAAATTCGTTCTTTATCAAAGTCATTGTATAATGAATCAAAATAATCTGTCATGGTACGAAGTTCAAAAGTAGAATCTTCAATATTTAACACATTTAAACGCTGAAAGATATCTGTTATTTTTTTATTAGATTCCGTAATATTATAAGGTAAATTTAAAAAATCTAAATTGTATCCATCTTTTTTCATTTTTTCATAAATAAGATTGATTTCTTTCATCTTTTTGGGAATTAATACTTTACCCATAGCTATAATTCCAGGCGCTTCTTCGATAATTAATTCTAAGTTTCCAATGACATCATCGATAGCTTTCACAATTTTTCCAACTTCTTGATAGGCATTTTTTTCCATTGATAATTCAAAGGCACTAAATAGTTTATCAATATTTTCAAATTGTAAGTCCAATGGTCCAGAGATAATTTTATAATTATTTTTTTCACTCTGATATTTGTTTAGTATTTCGCGATAATGACTTTTTAATTTTGTGATAGTTTCTCGATTTCGCTCTTCACTTAATGTTATTTCTCTAATTTCTTCTAATAAATAATTGGATTTGGTTTTAATATAATAAATATCTAATTCAACTTGTGCTAATTTTGCTTTTAATTCTTTGTAATTTTTTTCTTGAAATAGTTCTTCTATTCCCAGTAATTGATCTGTTATTTTAGGAACTTCTTTTTCTTTTAATTCTTGAAATCTTTTTTGCCAATCACTATAAACATCTTTCATTTCGTCATTGTTAACAAGTGGTTCTACCTTATTTAGTTCAGACATAATAGAAGCAGAAATAATTAAATTCTTTTCTCGTTCTAATTCACTGATTTCTTCATGATATTTTTTCTTATCTTTTTTGTTGATTGTATTTAATACGATGACAATACTTACAATGGTAAAAATATAATAGGCGATGCCAAATAATATAAATGTTGCTTGCGACATATTACCACTTCCCATTGTTATTTCTATCATACCATATTTTAGATTTTAATAGGAAAATTTTTTAAAATATCATCAATATGATGACAAGTGTTTTTATCCTTTTTAAGAATAAAAAAGAAGATAATATTCTTTTTATCTTCTAAAATGCTAATGTAATTCGGAATCCGTGATAAACATCTACGCTACCTCCATCCCGAAGATGAGAAAATACCCCTGCACTTAAACCATCTTGAAAGGAGTGACCACGTTCGAACCAAGGCCAATCAGAACTGACAATACATCCTTCATCATGATACCATGATCCAATTTTTCTTGTTCGATTTCCGTAAGTTATACTTCCAAATGGGCCCATTTCTCCGGTGGCGTCTCCCAAAATTCGGCGATTATAATGTTCTTCATCCTTAGCATATAAGTAAGTATCATAATATTTTTTTTCAGGTAATGATATTCCTGTTGCATTTCCACTGGTATTACTGTAAGGCCCAGAAAAACCGCTTGTATATGTTGTGTCTCTTCCAGCACATGGAGTTCCATTGGAATGGAGCATGACTCCCATCATATATTCCCAAGTACCACCACTCATATCATATATTCCGGTGATATTTCCAGTCGTACTTGCGAAATATCCTATTTCACTATTGTATCGTTTCGAAAAGGCACCATCTTC